>NZ_JBSFDA010000011.1:0-116247 GCF_053593675.1 Streptomyces sp. NPDC002156
ACAGTGCGTACCCGGTAGTGGCGGGTGCCGCCCACGGGCAGGTCGGTGTCGCTGAAGTACGGCAGGGTGAGCGGGTCGTCGGCGTCGACGAGCAGCTTCCACCTCAACCGGCCGTCGTCCGCCTTCAGGGTGTACAGGAGATGGTCCGTCGAGCCGAAGTGGATGCGGCCCTCCGCGACCGCCGGGGCGCCTACGATGTCGCCGCCCGCCTGGAAGCGCCACTTGGGGGTGCCTGTGACCGCGTCCAGCGTGTACAGGCCCTTGCCACTGCCTACGTGGACGTGGCCCGCAGCCACCAGCACCGGCTCGATCGACGCCCGCGACTCCGTCGCGATCCGCCACCTGTCCCGCCCGTCCGTCGCGTCGAGGGCGTACACCGTGCCGAGGTAGTCGGCGAGGTACACGCCGCCGCCCGTGACCGCCGGGCCCGGGGCGAAGGTCGGCGGGGAGAGGAACACCGCCGGGGCCTCGAAGTGCCAGCGGACATGGCCGCCGGAGACATCGATCGCGAGGACCCGGGTGCCCGCGGAGACGTACACCTGGCCGTCGGGGCCCGGGGTCAGCCGTACCGGGACTCCGCCGCAGGAGGTGGCGTCGCCGATCGGGTAGGACCAGCGCTCGTCACCCGTACGGGCCTCCAGGGCGCGCAGCCGGCCTTCCTTCCACACGAACACCGTGCCCTCGTGGACCTGGGGTCCGGCCTCCGGGGACTCGAAGTCCGTCTGGGCGCCGGTGTGCTCCCACAGCTTCTGGCCGGTCGCCGCGTCCCAGCCCTGGACACCGCCACCGCGCGTACCGGTGACGACCGTGCCCCGGTCGGCCTTGAGCGAGTACACCCAGGCGTCCGTGGACAGCCGCCACAGGTCCATGCCCTCGCGGGCGTCGAGAGCGAACAGGGTCGGTCCGTCGGAGGCGTGGATACGGCCGTCCGCGACCGCCATCGACCAGGCGACGTCCCGCGTCTTGAAGCGGCGGCGGCCCGTCATCACGTCCAGGGCGTGCACCTCGAAGGAGGTGACGTAGACGAGGTCGCCCGCTACGGCCGGGGTGCCCCAGACGTCGTTCGACATACGGAACCGCCAGGGGCGCCAGCCCGCCGGGGACTCCGGGGGCAGCGGCGGCGTGGCCGGCACGGGGTTCGGGTCGGCGCCGTTGACCCCGGGACGCGGGCGCGACCAGGAGGCGACCAGACCGGCCTCCGGCGGCGGCGCCTGTACGGCGGCGGCGCGCACGTCGGAGACGCGCGGACCGGGGCCGATGGGCACGGGGGCGCCTGCGAGGCGTACGGGGCCGGTGTCCGGCGCTCCGGTGGGTACGGGGGCCGGCATCGGGCCGGGTACGAGGCCCGGGCCGGGGCGGGGGTCGAAGGGCGGCGGGTCGTGCGACGGCGGCGGCGGGATCGCCAGTCTGCCGCCGCTGCGGCCACCGGACGCCTGCGGCTTCGCGGCCGGGCGTCCGCCGCGGCGCGTCTCGATGAGGGTCACCGCCCGCTCGGGCAGCCACGCGGACGCCGTACCGCTGTCGTCGGAGCCGGAGCCGAAGAGATGGGGGGCCAGCTGGGCCTGGAGGTCGGCCGGGTTGGGGCGGCCCGTCGCCTCCATCTGCATACAGGACTCGATGAGGGGCCGCAGTTCCTCCGGCAGGCCTTCGAGGTCCGGGCCCTCCCGGAGCAGCATGAAGACCGTCTCGACCGGGTTGGCGCCGTGGAAGGGGGCGTGTCCGGTGGCCGCGAAGACCAGCATCGAGCCGAGCGAGAACACGTCGCTCGCGCCGGTCACGCTCCGCGAGTCCTTCGCCTGCTCGGGGGACATGTAGGCGGGGGTGCCCACGGCCACGTTCGTCATCGTCAGACGTGTGTTCGACACACCGGACGCGATACCGAAGTCGATGACCCGGGGTCCGTCCTCCACCACCAGCACGTTGGATGGCTTGAGGTCGCGGTGGACGAGCCCCGCGCCGTGGATGGACTGCAGCGCCTCCGCGACTCCTGCCGCGAGCCAGCGCACCGCCTGGGCCGGCATCGGCCCGCACTCGTTCACTATCTCTTCGAGGGAGGGCGCGGGGACGTACGCGGTGGCCAGCCACGGTACGGCGGCCCGCGGATCGGCGTCGACGACGGCGGCCGTGTAGAAGCCGGAGACGGCCCGCGCCGCCTCCACCTCACGCGTGAAGCGGACCCGGAACAGCTGGTCCTCGGCCAGTTCCGTACGGACCGTCTTGATCGCCACGCGCCGCCCGGAGGCCGAGCGCGCGAGATAGACCAGCCCCATGCCGCCGGCACCCAGCCGTCCCAGCACCTCGAACGGCCCGATCCGCCGCGGATCGTGCTGCGTCAGCTGATCCACCACTTGCCTGCCACCTCCCCGTACGAGCCGCGTCACCTACATATGTACGCGACCCCGTGCAGCGTCTCACCACCGCCACCGCCTTGGCGGCACGCACCCCGATTCTTCCTGGCCGGGGCACAGGTTGCGAACTCGGGTCCGAAACGGGGTGTCTCAACTTAATCTGGTGCAAAACGGGTCCTAGCGGGGGCGCTCCCGAACCGGCCCACGCCCTCCCGTACCCGCTCCCAGCGGCCTATTTCCGGAGCAGTGCGAACGACGCTCCCTGATTGTCCGTGACGACCGCCACATTCCCGTACGAAGTGTCGAAGGGCGTCGACTGGACGCGACCGCCGAGCCGGTTCACCGTCCCGAGGGCCTCTTCCATGTCCTCGACGGCGAAATGGACCAGGAAATGCGGCGGCATCTCGGCCGGGAACACTTCGGACACGGCGGCCCGGCCGAAGTCGGGGGCCGCGTCCGGGCCGAAGAGCGCCTCGTGGAAGAGGTTGCCGTAGAAGGTGTTCACGACGTCCGTGTCCCGGGCGTACAGCTCGGCCCAGGCGAAGGTGCGGGGCTCGTGGCTACGGCCGAATCCGGGGTGCGTACCGGCCTGCCAGAGGCCGAAGACGGCGCCGTCGGGGTCGGTGGCCAGCGCCGTCGTGCCCAGGTCCCCCACGGGAACCGGCGCGGTGATCACCTGTCCGCCGGCCGCGCGGATCCGGGCGACGAGGGCATGGGCGTCCGGGGTGGCGAAGTACACCGTCCAGACGGTGGGCATCCGCCCGTCCGTCTTGTGGGCGAGGGCGGCGACGGGCTCGCCGTCGCACAGGGCCTGCACCAGACCGTCCTTCTCCTCGAAGGTCCACCCGAAAAGCTCACTGTAGAAACGCTTGCCCGCCTCGACGTCGGGCAGCTGGGCGTCCACCCAGCAGGGGACGCCCTCTGTGCGGGCGGATGCCCTGTTTTCGGCCATACCGTCAAGTTAACGGTCCTTCACGCATCCCGCAGGGCAGCACAGGAGCAGCACGGCAGCGGCAAAGGATCAGGCGCCGGACCAGGCACAGCCGCCTCTCACCAGCCCTCCCACCACCCTCTCACCGCTCACAGATCACCATTGCACCCCATTTGCAGTCGGCCGAATCGCGCTCCGATCACCCCTCGGTAAGCTGACGGCATGACAGGACAAGTGCGTACCGTCGACGGCCGTGTGGCGGGTCGGCGTGGGCAGGCGACCCGGCAGAAGCTGCTCGACTGCCTCAGCGAGATGCTCAGCTCCTCCCCTTACCGGGACGTCAAAGTCATCGATGTCGCCCGGAAGGCGGGGACTTCACCCGCGACCTTCTACCAGTACTTCCCGGACGTCGAAGGCGCCGTCCTGGAGATCGCCGAGCAAATGGCCACGGAGGGCGCCGGGTTGACCGAGCTGCTCGCCGGGCGGTCATGGGTCGGCAAGGCCGGCTGGCAGACCGCCCAGGAACTCGTCGACGGGTTCCTGGAGTTCTGGCGCAGGAACGACGCGATCCTCAGGGTCGTCGATCTGGGCGCCGCCGAGGGCGACAAGCGGTTCTACAAGATCCGCATGAAGATCCTCAACTCCGTGAACAACTCCCTTACGGACACGGTCACCGAGCTACAGGCCAAGGGCAAGGTCGACAAGGACGTCAACCCCGCCGCGATGGCCGGCTCCCTCGTCGCGATGCTCGCGGCGGTGGCCTCGCACCAGAGAGGCTTCCAGACCTGGGGTGTGAAACAGGCCGAACTGAAGCCGAACCTGGCCCTGTTGGTCCACCTGGGCGTGACCGGCAAGAAGCCGACGAAATAGCCGACGCGCCCCCTTACTCCAGGTTCCGCAGGCCCTGCCGGGCCCAAGTCCTGTCACGCAGGCGGTGGTTCACTCCGGTTCCGACCGGTGGGCCACCGCCTGTCGCGCATCCGCCTTGTCGGATATGGGTGTTCAGCGCCTGTATCGGCTTCATCTCCGTACGATCCTGAAGATCCGGATCTCCCGCTCGACCCGCGCCTGATAGGTCGCGTACGGCGGCCAGAACGCGAGCAGCGCCTTCCAGGCGGCGGCCCGTTCCTCTCCGGCCAGCAGTTGGGCCCTGACCGGGATGTCCTCCCCTTTCCAGCTGACCTCGGCGTCGGGGTGGGCGAGGAGGTTGGCGGTCCAGGCGGGGTGGCCTGTGCGGCCGAAGTTGGAGCCGATGAGCAGCCAGCTGTCGCCTCCGCCCCCTTCCGGCATGCAGGCGAGCGGGGTGCGCCTCAGCTGCCCGCTCTTCGCCCCACGCACGGTGAGCACCACCCCGGGCAGCAGCTGGGCGCTGAGCAGCACCTTGCCCCGGGTGAGGCGGTGGACGGCTCGGTCCAGGGCGGGGACGACGTGTGGGGCGATCCGGGCGAAGGCGGGGGCCGAGGAGACCCTCTGGACCGCCTTCACGACCCTCGCGGCTGTCACTGGCATCAGACGGTCACCTCTCCCGCGTCGGACTCGTCGAAGAGCCGAGCCGCCTCGGCCGCGTGTGCGCGGAGCCGGTGCACCGGTCCGAACAGCAGCTCGTCGCCTGCGGCGCGCTTGAAGTACAGCTGGGCTTCGTGTTCCCAGGTGAAGCCGATGCCGCCGTGGAGTTGGATGCCTTCGGCGGCGGCGGTGCGGAGGGATTCGAGGGCTTGGGCGAAGGCGAGTCCGCCGACTCGGTCAGTGTTCTGGGCTGATGCCCAGGCCGCGTAGTAGGCGGCGGAGCGGGCCGCCTGGACCTGGACGTAGACGTCGGCGAGGCGGTGTTTGAGGGCTTGGAAGGAGCCGATCGGGCGTCCGAACTGTTCGCGGGTCAGGGCGTGTTGGACGGTCAGTTCCAGAATGCGGGTGGCTGCGCCGGCTGCCTCGGCGGCCAGGACGGTGGCGGCGATGTCTCCGACTCGGTGCAAGTGCTGTGCTGGGGGGGTAGTTGCCTGTCCGCGGGGCGGTGGGGGCTGGTCGCGCAGTTCCCCGCGCCCCTGAAGGGGCGCGTCTCCCAGCAGCTCTGCCTGTACGTTCCGTAGCTCCAGGCGGCCTTGGGGGCGGGTTGGGTCCAGGGTTGTTTGGCGGGTGCGCGTGAGGCCGGGGGTGTCACCCGGGACCAGGAAGAGGAGGGTGCCGGAGCGGGCGTAACCGCCTGTGTGGGCCGGTACCAGGAGGAGTTGGGCGCTGTGGGCGTCCAGGACCTGGCTCACCTGGCCGAACAGGCGCCAGCCGTCCGCCCGTTGGGTCGCCTGCACGCCCCCTGCGCGTCCTCCGCCCGCCCAGTCCCGGCGAGGCTCGCCGGTGAGGGAGAGGACGGTGGCGAGGGCCGTACCGGGGACGGCGAGAGTCGCGCTGAGGGCGCCGGAGGCTATGCGTGGGAGGAGGTCGGCGCGTTGGGCCTCGGTGCCCAGGGCTGTGATGAGGGGGGCTGACAGTACGGCGGTCGCCAGGAGGGGGGAGGGGGCCAGGCAGCGGCCCAATTCCTCTGCCGCGAGGGCGAGTTCCGTCGTCGTACTGCCGTCGATGCCGCCGTACCTCTCGGGGAGCCCGAGAGCGGGCAGGCCCAAGTCCTCGGCCAGAGCGGTCCAGAGGGTGGGGTCGTGGCCGGCCGGGGTGTCGACGGCGGCCCGTACGTCACCGGGTGAGCAGCGCTTGTGGAGCAGCTCGCGGAGGGTACGGCGGATGTGGTCCTGCTCGGGGGTGAAACGGGCGTCCATGACCAGTCCCCCTGGTTCGTTCTCCCGCTTGCTTCCTATTGTCTGACGGTCCGTCATATTAGGGCGGACACCCTCTGCCGCACAGAGCCAGAGCTGATATACCGTCAGATTCATGGTGACTCGATGGTGAGCCGGAAGGTCGCGATCGTCGGGGTGGCCCTGTCGGACTGCGGCCGGGTGGACGACGTAACCCCTTACGCACTGCACGCGCAGGCCGCCCGGCGGGCGCTGGCGGACTCGGGGCTCGGCCGGGAGGTGGTGGACGGTTTCGCGTCCGCCGGACTCGGCACGCTGGCGCCCGCCGAGGTCGCCGAATACCTTGGCCTGCGCCCCACTTGGGTGGATTCCACCTCCGTCGGCGGCTCGACCTGGGAGGTCATGGCGGCGCACGCGGCGGACGCGATCGCCGCCGGCCACGCCAACGCCGTACTCCTCGTCTACGGCTCCACGGCCCGCGCGGACGTCAAGGCGGGACGGAGGACCGGCAATCTTTCCTTCGGTGCGCGCGGGCCCTTGCAGTTCGAGGTCCCGTACGGCCACACGCTCATCGCCAAGTACGCGATGGCCGCCCGTCGCCATATGCACCAATACGGCACGACCATCGAGCAGTTGGCGTCGGTCGCGGTCCAGGCGAGGGCCAACGCGGCGCTCAACCCGGAGGCGATGTTCCGGACGCCGATCACCGTCGACGAGGTGCTCGACGGCCCGATGATCGCGGACCCCTTCACCAAGCTCCACTGCTGTCTGCGCTCCGACGGGGGCGCGGCGGTGCTGCTGGCGGCGGAGGAGTATGTGCAGGACTGCCGTACGCGGCCCGTGTGGGTCCTCGGGACGGGCGAGCACGTCTCGCACGTCAGCATGTCGGAGTGGGACGACTTCACGGTGTCCCCGGCGGCGGTGAGCGGGCGGATCGCCTTCGAGCGGGCGGGAGTTCGGCCGGAGGAGATGGACTTCGCGGAGATCTACGACGCGTTCACCTATATGACGCTGGTGACGCTGGAGGATCTCGGGTTCTGCGGGAAGGGCGAGGGCGGCCCCTTCGTGGAGGCCGCGAAGGGACGGCTGAAGGTGGCGGGCGGTGAGCTGCCGGTCAACACGGACGGGGGCGGGCTGTCGGCCCAACACCCGGGAATGCGGGGGCTGTTCCTGCTGGTGGAAGCCGTACGGCAGTTGCGCGGGGAGGCGGGAGAGCTGAACGAGGCGCGGCAGGTACGTGCCGGGGACGGGCGACTGCCGCGCCTCGCGGTGGCGTCCGGGACGGGCGGATGGTTCTGCTCGTCGGGGACGGTCGTGCTGGGAACCGATTAGACCGACTGATCAGTGGCCGTCTGTCAGACGAACGCGCGCCAGTCCGCGTGGAGTCGGTCCGAGAGGCGGATGGTGATGAACTCGTTGTTGTCCGCCTTGCCCGCCGTACGGCCGGACGAGAAGGGGAAGTTGTTGTCGTTCAGGACGGCGAGGGTGCGGTCGTCGAGCAGGACGACGTCCTCGATCGTCTGGAACGGGAAGGTGAAGGTCTCGTCGAAGCCGCCGAGCTTCTTCGGGTTCGCGATGTTCATCAGGTCGGCGACGAGCGTCTTGTCCATCAGGCCGTCGCCGTTCCGGTCCCGGTTGTCGGCGAGGTAGATCCGCTTGAACTTGGCGGTGGCGCCCTGGCCGCCGTCCCGCTCGATGATCAGGAAGCGGTGCTTGTCGACGGCGATGGCGTCGCCGATCGCGTTGGCGGTCGACTCGAGGCGGTAGGTCCAGTGCGTGCCGGTGTACTTCCGCTTCCGCAGATCGAACTCGTTGAGGCGCAGGTCACCGGGGGTGTCGCCGGTGACGGTGCCTTCGAGCAGCGGGTAGAGGTGCCGTCCGTCGACGGACCGGACCATGCCCTCGAAGCCCTTGCTGCCGCCGAGGGTGGGCGTCTCGCCGTTCAGGTAGGGGTTCTCGGGGGCCTTGACGCCCGTCAGCGAGACGGGCGCGTCGAGCAGCCGCCCCTTCTTGTCGAAGTGCAGCAGGAACGGCCCGAACTCGTCGCCCAGCCAGTACGTGCCGTCGTACGCCTTCACGATCGACTCGACGTCGAAGTCGGCGCCGGTGAGGATCCGGTCGGCGCGGGTGAGGGCGAACGGGACGCGGTGGTACGGGTCGCTCAGGTTGAAGCCGCCGAGGACCGTGACCTTCCCGGTGCGGGTGTCCGGCTTGACGTGGTGGACGCGCAGCAGGAAGTCGGCGCTGTTCGCCTTTCCGCCGTAGCCGTTGTCGGACAGCACGTCGTACGTGCCGTCGTGCCGGTTGACGATGCCGCTGAAGCCCTGGACGGGCTGGCCGGCGAAGGGGGCGGCGATGCCGTTGAACGGGCCCGCGCCGATGGCGGACCCGGACGGCTCGCTGCCCGGCACGAAGGTCTCGGCGGGGAGGGAGGCGAAGCCGGTGAGGGTGGCCTGGCCGTACGTCGCGGGCGTTCTCTCGCCCTCGGCGGAGGCGGGCGCCGCGAGCCCCGCGGTCAGCGCGGCGGCGCTGAGCATGATCAGAAGTCTTCTCATGGCCCGCACGGTAGGGACACCTGATGACGCGCGGCCCAACGGCAAGCGACGTTCCGGCCAGTCACACCACTCACGCTACGACGGTCACGGTCACGGACGCAGTTCGGGGATCTCGGCAGCCGGCAGGACATCGGCGACGCGCCACAGCCCGACCCAGCTCTTCGGGGCGACCGACTCGTCGAGCAGCAGGGCGTTGACCTGCGGGTCGGGGTCGTCGCAGGCGTCGGCGACGACGGTGACCTTGAGGCCGGTGTCGACCGCCCACCTGGTCGTGGACAGCACGGTCCCGGAGGTGGCGACACCCGCGACGACGATCCGGCCGATCCCGGCGGCCTCCAGCCGATCCCGGAGATCGGTGCTGGCGAAGGCGCTGAAGCTGGTCTTGGTCAGCACGGTGTCGCCCTCGGCGGGGGTCAGGAGCGGGTGGATCTGCTCCTGCATGCCCTGCGGGACGACGTAGAAGACGGGCAGTCCGGCCGTACGGGCGGCGGCGAGGGCGTGTGCGGCGCGCTCCGCGACGGAGGGGTCGTGACTGAAGTTGTCGACGATGTACGTGACGTAGTCGAGGGCGAGGAACGCGGTGCCGGTGGGGGGAGTGGTGGGGGTGGCCATGGGATTCTCCTTCTTGCAGGCAAACGGGGCTAAAATCGGAGAGTGCGCCCCGGTTATCCGAACCGTACCGGAGACACCGCCCCGTTTAAAGGATTTGCGACAAGGGAGACCCGTAGATGCCGCCAGAGAACCGGCCCCTGCGCGCCGACGCCCGCCGCAACCGGGACCGGCTGCTAGAGGTGGCGAGGGAGGCGTTCGCGGCGGAGGGGCTCTCGGTGTCACTCGACGAGATCGCGCGCCGGGCCGGCGTGGGGCCGGGCACGCTGTACCGCCATTTCCCGACCAAGGAGGGCCTGTTCGAGGCGGTGGTCCACGAGCGGCTCGACCCGCTCCTCACCGAGGCTCACGCCCTGCGCGACGCGGACGACCCGGGCGCGGCGCTGCTCACGGTCCTGGACCGGCTGGTGACGGACGCGGTGACGAAAGCGGATCTGATCGACGCCATCGCCCACGCGGGCGCCGAGGTCCAGGCAACGGTCGACGCGACCTCCGCCGACCTCCACCGCACCCTCGGCCACCTACTGACCCGAGCCCAGTCCGCCGGCACGATCCGCACCGACATCACCATCGCAGACCTGATGGCCCTCATCTCGGGCATCCTGCTGGCCCTACGCCACAGGGCGAACGCGGGCGCGGATCCGCGGTTGGCACTGGCGGTCCTGTGCGATGGGCTACGGGCGGGGGCGTAAAGGGGGTCTGGCGACGTTCACCAGCGCCCTATGGGGGCCGCAGGCCCCCATAGGGGCGCGGGGAACTGCGCGACCAGCCACAACGGCGCCGCAGCCGGCCTCAAACAAGAAGACCTACGAACAGGCCCCGCACAGCCCCCGATACGTCACCTCGACCTGGGACACCGTGAAGCCGAAGCGCTCCTCCGCCGGAAGGTCCGCCAGGGGGTTACCGGTCGGGTGGACGTCCCGGATCGTCCCGCAGTTGGAGCAGATCAGGTGCTGGTGAGGATGGTGCGCGTTCGGGTCGTACCGCTTCGCCCGCCCATCCGTGGCCACCTCTATGACCTCCCCCAGGGACACCAGCTCACCCAGGGTGTTGTAGACGGTCGCCCGAGAGATCTCGGGCAACCGCTGAGCCGCACGCGCGTGCACCTCGTCAGCCGTCAGATGGACGTGCTCGCCGTCGAGGACCTCCGCAACGACACGCCGCTGGGAAGTCATCCGCCAGCCGCGTCCACGCAGTCGCTCCAGCAGGTCGCTCATATCGTTCACCTATTCAGGTTCGGTGGAATACACGGATTTTACCAGTGGACGTCCGGGTTCCGATAGGATATGGATTTGTCACACTTCTTGACTTGGACCTTGTCCATTGTAGGATCGCTTACGGCGATGGCCAAGGGACAGGAAGAGCCTCCAGTACGGCAGGAGACAGCAGCGACGTGACGGCGTGTGTGACCTCCTCCACGTGCCCGACCGTCCCCCCACCCCCCAGTTCCTGAGCACGCAGTTCGTCAGCACCACCGAGATCTGCCCCGTCCGGAAGGATTCCCATGTCTGAGAACCATGACGCGATCGTCACCGACGCGAAAACCGAGGGCACGGGTGGCTGCCCGGTCGCGCACACGCGTGCCCCGCACCCGACCCAGGGCGGCGGCAACCGCCAGTGGTGGCCCGAGCAGCTGAACCTGAAGATCCTCGCGAAGAACCCCGCGGTCTCCAACCCGCTGGGCGAGGAGTTCGACTACGCGGCGGCGTTCCAGACCCTCGACCTCCCCGCCGTGAAGCAGGACATCGCGGCGGTGCTGACGGACTCCAAGGACTGGTGGCCGGCCGACTTCGGGCACTACGGCCCGTTCATGATCCGTATGGCCTGGCACAGCGCGGGCACGTACCGCATCAGCGACGGCCGCGGTGGCGGCGGCGCCGGTCAGCAGCGCTTCGCCCCCCTGAACAGCTGGCCGGACAACGGCAACCTCGACAAGGCCCGCCGTCTGCTGTGGCCGGTCAAGAAGAAGTACGGCCAGAACCTCTCCTGGGCCGACCTCATGATCCTCGCGGGCAACGTGGCCCTGGAGTCGATGGGCTTCGAGACCTTCGGCTTCGGCGGCGGCCGCGCGGACGTCTGGGAGCCCGACGAGGACGTGTACTGGGGTCCCGAGAAGGTCTGGCTCGACGACGAGCGCTACACCGGCGACCGTGAGCTGGAGGAGCCCCTCGGCGCCGTCCAGATGGGTCTGATCTACGTCAACCCCGAGGGCCCCAACGGCAACCCGGACCCGCTCGCCGCGGCCCGCGACATCCGCGAGACGTTCCGCCGTATGGCGATGAACGACGAGGAGACCGTCGCCCTCATCGCCGGTGGCCACACCTTCGGCAAGACCCACGGCGCGGGCCCGGCGGACGCCGTCGGCGACGACCCCGAGGCCGCGCCGATCGAGCAGCAGGGCTTCGGCTGGAAGAGCTCGTACGGCACCGGCAAGGGCGGCGACGCGATCACCAGTGGCCTGGAGGTCACCTGGACCGCCACGCCGGCCCAGTGGAGCAACGGGTTCTTCAAGAACCTCTTCGAGTACGAGTACGAGCTGACGCAGAGCCCGGCCGGCGCCAACCAGTGGGTGGCGAAGAACGCCGAGGCGATCATCCCCGACGCGCACGACGCGTCGAAGTCGAAGCTCCCGATGATGCTGACGACCGACCTCTCGCTCCGGTTCGACCCGGCGTACGCGGAGATCTCCCGTCGCTTCTACGAGAACCCGGACCAGTTCGCGGACGCGTTCGCCCGCGCCTGGTTCAAGCTGACCCACCGTGACCTGGGCCCGGTCGTCCGCTACCTCGGCCCCGAGGTCCCGTCCGAGACGCTGCTCTGGCAGGACCCGCTCCCCGCGGTCACGCACGAGCTGGTCGACGCCGCCGACGTCTCCGCCCTCAAGGCGCAGATCCTCGCCACGGGCCTCACGGTCTCCCAGCTGGTCTCCACCACCTGGGCCGCGGCGTCCTCCTTCCGCGGCAGCGACAAGCGCGGCGGCGCCAACGGTGCCCGCATCCGCCTCCAGCCGCAGGCGAGCTGGGAGGTCAACAACCCGGACGAGCTGGCCACGGTGCTGCGCACCCTGGAAGGCGTCCAGGAGGCCTTCAACGCCGGCCAGTCCGGCGGCAAGCAGATCTCGATCGCCGACGTGATCGTCCTCGCGGGTGCCGCGGGCGTCGAGAAGGCGGCCAAGGACGCGGGCTACGACATCGAGGTCCCGTTCACGCCGGGCCGCGCGGACGCGACGCAGGAGCAGACGGACGTCGAGTCCTTCGCCGCTCTCGAGCCGACCGCCGACGGGTTCCGCAACTACCTCGGCAAGGGCAACCGCCTTCCCGCCGAGTACCTGCTGCTGGACAAGGCGAACCTGCTCAACCTGAGCGCCCCCGAGCTGACCGTCCTCGTCGGCGGTCTGCGCGTCCTCGGCGCGAACTACCAGGGCTCCTCGCACGGCGTCTTCACCGACACCCCCGGCAAGCTGACGAACGACTTCTTCGTCAACCTGCTGGAGCTGGGTACGGAGTGGACGGCGACGTCCGAGGACCAGAACACCTTCGAGGGCCGCGACGAGTCCGGTCAGGTCAAGTGGACCGGCACCCGTGCCGACCTGGTCTTCGGCTCCAACTCGGAGCTGCGCGCGGTCGCGGAGGTCTACGGCAGCGACGACGCCAAGGAGAAGTTCGTCAAGGACTTCGTCAAGGCGTGGGTCAAGGTGTCGAACGCGGACCGCTTCGACCTCGTCTGATCCGCTGGTTTATTGAACGATGACGTCCGGGTCGGCCCTCACGGGTCGGCCCGGACGTTTTCGTCGATACTCGTCCCCATGTCACTGCACGAGCTGCTCAAGACCCTACGGGTGTGGTCCCCCGAGGTCACCACGCTGCCGGCCTTCGACCCGGACGCAGCCCCCACCGAACCGCTCCCCCTCTTCACCACCTGGTTCGCGGAGGCGGTGGCGGCGGGGCAGCCCGAGCCGCACACCATGTCCCTGGCGACATCGGACACGGACGGCCTGCCCGACGTACGGACCGTGATGCTGCACGGCGCGGACACCGACGGCTGGTCCTTCGCCTCGCACTCGGGGAGCAGCAAGGGCCGACAGCTGGCGGCACGCCCGTACGCGGCGCTCCACTTCTACTGGCCGACGCTGGGCCGCCAGATCCGGCTGCGGGGCCCGGTGGAGTCGGCCCCCTCCTCCGAAGCGCAGGCCGACCTGCACGCCCGCTCGACGGGAGCACTGGCCGCCGCGCTGACCGGCCGCCAGAGCGAAGTGCTGGGCTCGCTGGACGAGTTGGCGAGCGTGTCGCAGGCGGCCTGGGAACGGGCGCAGCGCGAGCCCGACGCCCCCTCCCCGACCTGGACCCTGTACCGACTGCGCCCGGACGAGGCCGAGTTCTTCCAGGGCGAGGCCCAGCGACGGCACGTACGGCTCAAGTACCGCCGTACGGAGGAGGGTTGGCTCAGGGAGCTGTTGTGGCCGTAGGCGGGGCGGCTTCCGGGTCCTGGGCGATGCGCCCGTGCAGATGGACGTCCCGGAACACGTCCTGCCGCCCCTCCTCGAACATCGCGCCCCGCAGTGTCCCCTCGTAGCGGAATCCGCAGTGTTCGGCGACGCGGCAGGAGGCGTCGTGGCCTAGGGCGTGGCCGAGTTCCAGGCGGTTGAGGCCGAGGGTGTCGAAGGCCCAGCGGGCGCCGAGGGCGAGGGCGCGGGTGGCGACGCGCTTGCCGCGGGCCTCGGGGAGGACCCAGTAGCCGACGCGGGCGAGGCGGATGAAGGGGTCGATGTCGTTGACGCCGAGGTGGCCGAGTATCGCGCCGCTGACGGCGTCCGTGACGCAGAAGGACACCCGGGTGCCGTCGACCGCGGTCCCGGAACGGGTGCCGAGGGAGTCCCGGGCGCTGTCGAGGTCGGTGACCGGCTTCATGGGGGTGTTCCAGCGCCGGAAGTCCGGGTCGGTCAGCCCGCGCAGCCACGCGTCGACGTCGGTGTCGGAGTCCGCGCGCCACTGCCGCAGCCGCAGTCCGTGACCGAGCAGCTCGGGAAACTCGGGGATCGGGCGGGTGAGGGACCGCTCATGGATATGGGCCATCACCCTATTGAAGCCGTACGGCTGTACGACTCCCACCCCGGGGACGGAACACGGGCACACCGTCCCGAAAAGCGACCTCCAGCCCCATCCCGACCCACAACTCACCTTCGGTGGCGTCCACCACCTCGGTCATCATCCGCGGCCCCTCGTCGAGATCGACGACGGTGGCGACGTACGGCGTCCGCTCCCCGAAGGGCGGCAGATCATTGCGATGGACGACGGACCAGGTGTAGAGCGTGGCCAGCCCGCTCGCACCCTCCCACGCCACGTCCTCGCTCCAGCAGAACGGGCAGAACTCCCGGGGATAGTGATGCGCCCGCCCACACCCACCACACCGCCGCACGAGCAGCCGCCCGTCGGCCGCCGCGTCCCAGTAGACGCGCGTGAAGGCGTCGACGTCGGGGATGTCGTACCGATCCGTGCCCATGCCCATGCCCACTGCGGCCCCCTCAGCCCTACCCGAATCTGACGGTACGTCAGTCGAGTATGACCTCACCGAACGGACACAACCAGGCCCCCTACGCCACTCGACCCACCCACTCCTCCCGCAGTCGTGATCAATCCGCAACCAATTCCGAGCTTGACCGAGACCCAACAAGTGATCAGGTGAATACGCTCAGGCACATGACCGACGCCTCGACAGCACCTTCGACCTCGACTTCTACGGCTCCCGTGTACGTCATCGGCGGCGGGCCCGGTGGTCTCGCCGTCGCGTACGCGCTGCGGGCCCAGGGGGTGCGGGCCGTGGTGCTGGAGCGGGGGGAGCGGGTCGGGACGTCCTGGCGTCGGCACTACGACCGGCTGCATCTGCACACCACCCGGCGACTGTCCTCGCTGCCGGGCCTGCCGATGCCGCGCTCCTTCGGCCGGTGGGTGTCGCGGGACGACGTCGTGCGCTACCTCGACAAGTACGCCGAGTACCACGAGCTGGAGGTCGTCACCGGCGTCGAGGTGTCCCGCGTCGAGCGGACCGCCGACGGCACCGGCTGGCTGCTGCACGCCACCGGTGGGCGCGAGCTGACCGGCAGCGCGGTCGTCATCGCCACCGGGACCAACCACACCCCCCGGATCCCCGAGTGGTCCGGGCGCGACGCCTACCGCGGCGAGCTGCTGCACGCCGCCCAGTACCGCAACGCCGCGCCCTACGCCGGCCGTGACGTCCTCGTCGTCGGCATCGGCAACACCGGCGCCGAGATCGCCGTCGACCTGGTGGAGGGCGGGGCCTCGCGCGTGCGACTGTCGGTCCGTACGGCTCCGCACATCGTGCGGCGGTCCACGGCCGGCTGGGCGGCCCAGTTCACGGGCATCCTCGTACGACGGCTGCCGGTGCGGCTCGTCGACAAGCTCGCCGGGCCGATGGCCAAGGTGAGCGTGCCCGACCTGTCCGCCCACGGGCTGCCCCGCCCGGACACCGGCCTGTACTCGCGCGTCAACGCGGGCTCGATCCCGGTCCAGGACGTCGGCCTCATCGACGCGGTCCGCAAGGGGCGGGTCCAGATCGTGGCCGCGGTGGAGGGCTTCGAGGACGGCAAGGTTGTCCTCGCCGACGGCGAGCGCCTCGAACCGGACGCGATCATCGCGGCCACGGGCTACCTCCGCGGCCTGGAGGGCCTCGTCGGCCACCTCGACGTACTCGACTCGCGAGGCAAGCCGGTCGTGCACGGCCCGCACTCCCCGAAGAACGCGCCAGGGCTCTACTTCACCGGTTACACCAACCCCATCAGCGGCATGTTCCGGGAAATGGCGATCGACGCGGCACGCATCGCGAAGGCGGTGGCGCGGCAGACGGCCGTACGCCACTGACCGAGCCCGGCCGACCGAGTGCGGCTGACGGAGGACGTCTGACGGAGGCGGCCGGCCGGCGCGCCGCCGGGGCCCTTCCTCAGCTTCTGCGTGCACAGCGGTTCCTGACACAGTGTCAGTTCAGTAACCTGACACTGCGTCAGTTAATTGGCTGTCACACAGGAGCGGGCGGACCGATGCTTGGATCAACCCACGGCACCCTCACCACCGACTCCCGCCGGGCCCGGGTCATCGCCTGCGGCGAGCAGCCCTCGCCGGTCGTGCACGGCAGGCCCGCCGACGTCGACGATCTCGACGTCGGCGGCCGGCCGCTGTACGCCGGCGTGCCCGATCTCGACCGCTTCTTCCGGCCCGAGTCCCTGGCGGTCGTCGGTGCCTCGGACGCCGAGGGGCGGCCGAACACCGGTATCACCCGCCAGTTGCTGGCGTGGGCCGAGCGGGTCGGTGCCCGGCTGCACCCGGTGCACCCGACCCGCGAGGCCGTCTTCGGCATACCCTGCTTCCCTTCCGTCGCGGACCTGCCCGAGCAGGTCGATCTCGCCGTACTCCTGGTCGCCGATCCCCTTCCCGTGGTGGAGCAACTCGCCGAGGCCAAGGTGAAGTTCGCCGTCGCGTTCGCCTCGGGGTTCGCGGAGGCGGGCGAGGCGGGCGCGGAGGCACAGGCCCGACTGACGGCCGCCGTACGCCGCTCCGGTCTCCGTCTCCTCGGCCCGAACACCAACCTCAACGCCTTCGAGCACTTCCGCGAGGACCTCGACGGCCCGGCGATCGCCCTGATCACCCAGTCCGGCCACCAGGGCCGGCCCGTCTTCGCCCTCCAGGAACTCGGCATCCGCCTCTCCCACTGGGCCCCCACCGGCAACGAGGCCGATCTGGAGACCGCCGATTTCATCTCGTACTTCTCCGAGCAGCCCGAGGTGGGTGCCATCGCCTGCTACGTCGAGGGCCTGAAGGACGGCCGCTCCTTTCTCCTGGCCGCCGACCGGGCCGCCCGGCGCGGAGTCCCGGTCGTCGCCGTCAAGGTGGGCCGCACCGAGACAGGCGCCCGCACCGCCGCCTCCCACACCGGCAAACTGACCGGCGCCGACACGGTGGTGGACGCGGCGATGCGGCAGTACGGGGTGATCCGCGTCGACGGACTCGACCAACTCCAGGACACCTCAGCCCTGTTGGCCCGCGCCCGCCCCCCGCTCGCCGACGGGGTCGCCGTCTATTCGATCTCGGGCGGCACGGGCGCGCACTTCGCGGACCTGGCGACGGAAGCCGGCCTGCACCTGCCGACGCTCTCCACCGCCAAGCAGGCCGAGCTGCACGAGTGGATACCCGGCTACCTCAACGTGGCCAACCCCGTCGACAGCGGCGGGCATCCGGTCGGCGACTGGCGCGGCCGGAAGATCATCGACGCGATCCTCGCCGACCCCGAGGTGGGCGTCCTGGTCTGTCCGATCACCGGCCCCTTCCCCCCGATGAGCGACAAGCTCGCGCGGGACCTCGTGGAGGCGGCCGAGCAGACGGACAAGCTGGTGTGCGTGATCTGGGGGTCGCCGGTCGGCACGGAGGCGGCGTACCGCGAGACCCTGCTCGGCTCCTCCCGCGTGGCCACCTTCCGTACCTTCGCGAACTGCGTGACGGCGGTCCGGGCCCACCTCGACCACGCCCGCTTCACCGCTTCCTACCGCTCCCCCTTCGACGAGGCCCCGCGCACCCCGTCGCCCAGTTTCCGCAAGGCGCGGGCGCTGATGCGGCCTGGTCAGGCGCTGAGCGAGCACGCGGCCAAGCTGCTGCTGCGCGCGTACGGAATCCGGGTGCCGCGCGAGCAGTTGGTGACCAGCGCGGCGGCGGCCGTCCGGGCGGCGGGGCTGGTGGGCTACCCGGTGGTGATGAAGGCGTCGGGCGGCCAGATCGCCCACAAGACGGAGCTCGGCCTGGTGAAGATCGGGCTGACCTCGGCAAGCCAGGTCCGCGACGCCTACCGCGAGCTGACCGACATCGCCCGCTACGAGGGCGTGGACCTGGACGGCGTACTCGTGTGCCAGATGGTCGAGCGGGGCGTCGAGATGGTCGTCGGCGTCACGCACGACGACCTGTTCGGGCCGACGGTGACGGTAGGACTCGGCGGCGTGCTGGTCGAGGTCCTGCGGGACACCGCCGTACGCGTGCCGCCCTTCGGCGACGACCAGGCACGGGACATGCTGACCGAGCTGCGCGGGCGGGCCCTGCTGGACGGGGTCCGGGGACGCCCCCCGGCCGACCTGGACGCGCTCGTCGAGGTCGTCATGCGGGTGCAGCGCATGGCGCTGGAACTCGGGGACGAGCTGGCGGAGCTGGACATCAACCCGCTGATGGTGCTGCCCAGGGGGCAGGGAGCGGTGGCGCTGGACGCGCTGGCGGTGTGCGGCCCGGGACCGGACCCGGACGCCGACCAGCCACTGCCCTAGCCATCGTAGGAAATGGAGCAGCACACCCATGACTTCCTCCCCCGAAGAATCCATTGAGTCATTGATACTGCACACCACTGACAACCAGGTCTCGTGGATCACCCTCAACCGCCCCGAAACCCTCAACGCCATCACCCCTGACCAGCGAGAACACCTGATCCAACTCTTCTCGGACGCCTCCGCCGACCCCGCCGTACGAGCCGTAGTCCTCACCGGCACGGGCAGGGGCTTCTGCACGGGCGCGGACCTACGGGGAGGAGGCGGACAGCCGACCGGCGAACGGATCGCAGGTGACGTGGCCCGGGTCATCCGCCAGGGCGCTCAACGCCTGATCGCATCGGTCCTGGACTGCGAGAAGCCGGTGATAGCGGCGGTGAACGGCACGGCGGCGGGCCTGGGCGCCCACTTGGCGCTCGCCTGCGACCTGGTCCTGGCGGCCGAACAGGCCCGTTTCATAGAGGTGTTCGTACGCCGGGCCCTGGTCCCCGACGGCGGCGGTGCATACCTCCTCCCCCGCCTGATCGGCCCGCAGCGCGCGAAGGAGCTGATGTTCTTCGGCGACGCACTGACCGCCCCGGACGCGGAACGCCTGGGCCTGGTCAACCGGGTCGTGCCGGCCGAGGACCTCCACAAGACGGCCCGAGAATGGGCGGAACGCCTGGCCACCGGCCCGACCCGCACCCTCGCCCTCACGAAGCAGCTGATCAACGCCTCCCTGGACAGCGACCGCGCGTCGGCCTTCGCCGCCGAGGCCACCGCCCAGGAGATCAACATGGGGACGGCGGACGCACGGGAAGGGGTGGCGAGCTTCGTGGAGCGGCGGAGTCCGCGCTACGGCGGGAGTTGACTGTCTCTCAGGGAGCGGTGGTGAAGGGGTCCTTCAGCTTCGTGAGCGCTCGTTTCTGCTCACGGAAGACGGTGAAGGCCTGATCAAGCGGGATCCCCTCGCGCTGCCAGTGGTACGGGGTCCGGGTTCCGGCGCGGATCGTGCCCAGGTCCTGGTCCAGATCGACCTCGACACCCGCCTCCACGGCACAGTCCTCCGGGCCGATCACGAGGGCCACGTAGATGTCCGCCACGCCGACGCCGCCTTCCGATGAATCGAGGCTGCGGTGGAATCGGTGCTGGGAGAGCAGTTCGTACCGATCCCTCTGTCGTGTCACGAGTATCTGGCTCAGCAACTCGACCTCCCCGTTGGATTCCAGGTCCATCAGGATCTCCGCGGTGAGCAGGTTGAGTTCGTCGTGGCAGGCTTCGACCTCCGCGAGGAACGCGTGGACGCCGGCGGTTCCGCCCTCCTCCTGGTTCCAGTTGTTGTCGTTGTGGTGGTCCATGCGGCTCCGATCAAATCCTGATCACCAGTGCCAACTTCTTCGCGTCGTACACATTGCCAGCGGCATCGGCCCCACGCCCGTTCCCGCCCGCACTACGCCGGGAGCCGACTGCCTTACAGGGCTTCACTTCTGACGATCCG
Organism: Streptomyces sp. NPDC002156; assembly: GCF_053593675.1. Lineage (NCBI taxonomy): Bacteria > Bacillati > Actinomycetota > Actinomycetes > Kitasatosporales > Streptomycetaceae > Streptomyces > Streptomyces sp. NPDC002156. The sequence goes on from NZ_JBSFDA010000011.1 coordinate 19,972, forward strand.
TCAGTTCCAATGGAACGTATGTTGGGACAAGCGGGAATGGCGGCGGCTGCCGTCCGTTATCTCAGATCGGTCGGCGCGCCCACGGCGGCGCCCATGGCCGCGGCCCCCGTCGAGGCGCTGCCCCGGCCGGACTTACGGGCGGTCGGTGACGACGAGCGAGCGCCGGTCCCGCCGGCCGAATTCCGGCGCGTACTGGGCAACTTCGCGACCGGCGTCACGGTCATCACCGCCCCGCCCGCCGAAGGCGAGACCACCCCGGCCGGCTTCGCCTGCCAGTCCTTCGCCGCCCTCTCCCTCGACCCGCCCCTGGTCGTCTTCATGGTCGGCCGTACGTCGAGGACATGGCCGCTCATCGCCCGCGCGGGCGTCTTCTGCGTCAACGTACTGGGCGCCGACCAGGGCGAGTTGTGCCGCGGTTTCGCGAGGAGCGGCACGGACAAGTTCGCGGGCGTCGACCACGAGCCGACGCCCGTCTCAGGCTCCCCTCGCCTCGCGGGCGCCGCCGCCTGGATCGACTGCACGATCCAGGCGGTGCACACGGGGGGCGATCACTTGATCGTCGTGGGGCGGGTGGAGGCACTGGGGACGGGCGACGATGGGGACCCCCCACTGCTGTTCCATCGCGGACGGTTCACCCGACTCGAGGACGACCATGACGACCATGACGACCAGGACGCCCTCAGGCAGCCGCCAGCCTCCACAGCGACGTGACTTCCGCGGCACGGGCCGCGTGGAGGGGGCCGGAGCGGTTCCTCACCCGGGGATGAGACGGTCGTGTGCCGATCCGGTCGACCATTCCGTGGGCAGGGAAAACCCGGTCGCTGTTGGTCAAGGATCCTGGAACCATTTCGTCATGAACACGGATCCCGTCGACCAAGCGCGACGTCTCGCCCAAGGCCTTTTCCCCGATGCGCTCGCCGTGATCCTTGCCGGGTCGACGGCTGCCGGGCGGGCCACTCCCCGTAGTGACTTGGACATTGTGGTCCTCGTCGAAGACGGTGGCGAGACGTGCCGGGAGACGATTCGGTTCGAGGGACGTGTCGTGGAGCTCTTCGTCCACACCCGTGCCGGTCTCGCAGAGCTCTTCGCGGCGGACGTCGCTGCACGTCGTGCGGTCCTGATCAGCATGTATGTCGCCGGGATCGTCCTGGTCGACACGAACGGCGAGGCCGGGCGGGCGCGTGCCCTGGCCGGAGCGGAACTCCGAAAGGGGCCGCCGGCGCTGGAACCGGAGACGGTCGAGACGAAGAGGTACGGGCTGACGGACGCGCTGGACGATCTCGCTGACGCGGGCGACCGCCTGGAGCGGCTGGCAGTGGCCGGGTTCGTTCTCGACACAGCGGCCGACCTGCTCTGCGACCACCAGCACGCCTGGATCGGTCGCGGGAAGTGGTTGCCGCGACGCCTTCTGGAGGCGGACGCGGAGCGTGGGGCCACCCTGCTGGAAGGGCACCTGCACCTGTGCGAGTCGGGAGACCCCGAGCGCCTGATCGACGCAGCCATGGAGATCCTCGACCTGGTCGGCGGGCCTCTTCGAGAGGGCTACCGCCGGACCTGGCACGGCATCGTTGAACCGGTTGCCGCTGCTCCCGGACGTTGACGGGGTGTCGCGGTCCCCGCCGGAACCCCTCAGGTCAGGGCTCCTGCCACCCCGGCCGGCCCACGCCTCCGTATAACCAACGCCATCAACGCCGCCGCCGCACACAACGCCCCCGACGCATACCAAACAACGTCGTACGACCCGAAGACATCCCGTGCCATCCCCCCGAGGAACGCCACCAGTGCCGCGCCCACCTGATGCGAAGCCAGGACCCAGCCGAAGACGATCGCGCTGTCGTCGCCGTAGTGCTCGCGGCACAGGGCGATGGTGGGTGGGACCGTGGCGACCCAGTCGAGGCCGTAGAAGACGATGAAGAAGATCATCGGTGGGTGGATCGAGGGTGCCAGCAGCATCGGGAGGAAGAGGAGCGAGACCCCGCGCAGCGCGTAGTACACCGCCAGGAGGCGGCGCGGTTCGTAGCGGTCGGTGAACCAGCCGGAGGCTATCGTGCCGACCACGTCGAAGACCCCGATCACCGCCAGCAGGGAGGCGGCTGCCGTTATCGGCATGCCGTGGTCGTGGGCCGCGGGGACGAAGTGGGTCTGGATCAGGCCGTTGGTGGAGGCTCCGCAGATCGCGAACGTGCCTGCCAACAACCAGAACGGGCCCGTGCGCATCGCCGAGAGGAGGACCTTCACCGTGCGGCGCGCCGCGCCCTGCACCGGGGCCGGCTTCGGTACGAACTCCCGCGCCCCGTACGGCTTCAGGCCCACGTCCGCCGGGTGGTCGCGCAGGAGCAGCCAGACGAAGGGGACTACCGTCAGGGCCGCCAGGGACACCGTGACCGCCGCTGGGCGCCAGTCGTACGTCTCGATGATCCACGACAGCAGTGGCAGGAAGATCAGCTGGCCGGACGCCGAGGCGGCCGTGAGGATGCCCGTCACCAGGCCCCGGCGCTCGGTGAACCAGCGGTTGGTGACCGTCGCCGCGAAGGCCAGCGCCATCGAACCGCTGCCCAGGCCCACCAACAGGCCCCAGCACAGCATCAGTTGCCAGGCCGCCGTCATCCACACGGTCAGGCCCGAGCCCAGCGCGATGACCGCGAGGGCCACCGCGACGACCCGCCGGATGCCGAACCTGTCCATCAGCGCGGCGGCGAACGGCGCCGTCAGCCCGTACAGCGCCAGGTTGATGGAGACGGCGGCGCCGATCGTGCCGCGCGACCAGTCGAACTCCTGGTGCAGCGGGTCGATGAGCAGGCCGGGCAGGGAGCGGAAGGCGGCGGCGCCGATGATCGTCACGAAGGCGACGGCGGCGACGAACCACGCCCTGTGGATGCGGAGACGCGGCGCTCGGCCGGGCTTTCGGAGATCACTGGCGGAATCAGCTGTACCGGCGGCGTCGGATGTCTCTGTCGTCGTCACGCCGTCAAGCTTCCGACCTGCGAACTCCCCGAACGAGTGGCCGGAGAGACAGCATTCGCTAGGATCGGGCCATGGCCAGCACCTCCATCGCCTCCCCCCGTCCGCAAGAGAACGCGGACTTCCGGCCCCACCGCGTCGTCGTCCTCGCCCTCGACGGTCTGCTCCCCTTCGAGCTGGGCATCCCGCACCGCATCTTCGGCCGCCCCAAGGACGCCAGCGGCCGGCACCTGTACGAGGTCGTGACCTGCTCGATCCGTCCGCCGGGCCTCGTCGAGACCGACGCCGACTTCGCCATCCAGGTCGCCCACGGCCCGGAGGCCCTTGCCACCGCCGACACGGTGATCGTCCCGGCGTCGTACGAACTCGGCCCGGTCTTCGAGGAGGGCGTGCTGACCGACGAACTGGCCGCCGCCCTCGCCCACATCCGGCCCGGCACCCGGCTCGCCTCCATCTGCACCGGCGTGTACGTCCTCGCCGCCGCCGGTCACCTCGACGGCCGCCCGGCCACCACGCACTGGGCCGACGCCGAGCACTTCCAGCGGACCTTCCCGCAGATCGAGGTCGACGCGGACGTCCTGTTCATCGACGACGGCGACGTGCTGACCTCGGCCGGCGTCGCGGCCGGGCTCGACCTGTGCCTGCACATGGTCCGCCGCGACCACGGCGCCGCCGTCGCCAACGAGGTGGCCCGCCGTACGGTCGTACCGCCGCACCGCGACGGCGGGCAGGCCCAGTACATCCAACGCCCGGTACCGGCACCCCAGTTGGCCACCACGACCGCCGCCCGCGCCTGGGCCCTTGGCCGCCTCCACGAACCGCTCCAGCTGCGCGACATGGCCGAGCAGGAATCGATGTCGGTACGGACGTTCACGCGCCGGTTCCGTGAGGAGGTGGGCGTCAGCCCCGGCCAGTGGCTCACCCAGCAGCGGGTGGAACGGGCCAGGCATCTCCTGGAGTCCACCGACCTGTCCGTCGACCAGGTGGCCCGGGACGCGGGCTTCGGCACGGCCCAGTCGATGCGGCAGCATCTACAGGCGATCCTCGGCGTCACACCGACCGCGTATCGCCGTACCTTCCGGTCCGGAGGCGTCAGGACGTCCGCGAGCGACCGGATCGCCGGCCGGTCCAGCAGTGTCGGCGGCCCCGACGCTGTCGACGCCCTGCGCTGAGACCCGCGCCGAACTCTCACCGGAGCGGATCTCGCCCCACCATCCGACGGCCGTCAGCACCAGCGTCAGGGCCACGCCCGCCAGGACGGCCGTGGACGGTGCCGTCACCTGGAGGAGGGCGCCCGCGAGCGAGCCCGCCGCCGCGTAACCCGCGCTGGCAGCCGCGTACATGACCGAGTAGCCCGCGGCCAGGGCATTCGCCGGAAGCGCCTCGCGCAGGGACAGGTTGCGGGTGACCAGCGCGCCCGACTGGAGCATGCCGCCCAGGGCCAGCGCGGCGGCGATCCCGGCCGTGTGCGGTATCAGCGCGGCGGCGGTCACACAGACCGACATACCGCCGATCAGCACCGCGCTGCGGGTGCGCAGCCGCCCCGGCCAGGCCCGGACGCCGTAGAGGAAGGCACCGAGCCCCGCGCCGACCGCCAGTCCCGTCAGTATCGGGCCGGACCAGCCCACCCCGATGCCGCGCTGTTCGAGAAGCGCGGGCAGGACGAGTTCGGCCAGGCCGAGCAGGGTGAGCCCGGCCGCACCCGTGACGTACACCGGCCAGGCGGCGACCAGCAGCCCCAGCAGCGAAGGCCCCCTCCCCCGCCCCTTCCCCTTGCCCTCCGTCCGGTGTTCGTCGGGCGCCGCCCAACCCGCCGGAAGCAGCCACAGGCCCACGATCGACGACGCCATCAGCGCGGCGGCGAGGAGCAGCGGGACGCGCGGTGCCACGCCCAGTGCGAGGCCGGTGACGGCGGCCGGGGAGACGGCCCATATGCCCGAGTTCAGCATCGACTCGGTGGACAGCGCCTGCGTCACGGCACGCGCCGGGACCAGGGTCGTGAGCATCGCGCGCAGCCCGCCGGCGACCGCCGCCGGAGCGCCACCGGCCAGGAACGCGAACGCGGCGAGGACCACGGGATGCGCCCCCGGCAACACCCCGAGCCCCACGAATCCGGCGGTCCCGGCCGCGAGCGCCACGGCAAGCTGAGGCCGGGCCCGGTCAGGACGCAGCCGCAGGCCGACGACCGGGGCGCCGATCATCTCCCCGATCACGAACGCGGCGGCGAGTGCCGCGCCCAGGGCATAGCCGCCCGGGCGTTCGCGCACCAGGAAGACCAGGGCCAGCGGAGCCATGGCCACCGGCACACGCGCGCCGACGGAGGTGCAGGCCCAGATCAGGATCTGCTTCGAGGCGACGTCGCGATAGCTCATGGGCCGAAGGTAAAGGTCGGGACCGACAACACCCCAGGGGATTTCCGGCGCCTGTGGACAACTCCTGGCATGCCCCACTCAGAACCATCCAACCTCCGAGTCAGAACGTCAGCACCCCCCGAGCCACCCGCCCCGCCTCCGCGTCCCCCACCGCCTTCTCGAAGTCCTCGACCGGATACGTCTCGGTCACCAACTCGTCGAGCAGCAGCCGCCCTTCGCGGTACAGCTCGGCGTACAGCGCGATGTCCCGCTGGGGCCGCGAGGACCCGTACCGGCAGCCCAGGATCGACTTGTCCAGGTACATCGACGAGACGAGGAAGGACGCCTCGGCGGTGGCGGGCGGTACGCCGAGCAGCACCGCCTGGCCGTGCCGGTCGAGCAGATCGATGGCCTGCCGTACGAGTTCCACGCGCCCCACGCACTCGAACACATGGTCGGCACCCGGCGGCAGAACCTCCCGTACCCCCTCCGTGGACGTCAGGAAGTGGGTCGCGCCGAACCGCCGAGCCACTTCCTCCTTCGCCGGATTCGCGTCCACGGCGACGATCCGCAGGGCCCCCGCGATCCGCGCCCCCTGCAGAACGTTCAGCCCGACCCCACCCGTACCGATCACCACGACCGTGTCCCCACGATCGACCCGGGCCCGGTTGAGCACGGCACCCACCCCGGTCAGCACCCCGCACCCGATGAGCGCGGCGGAGGTCATGGGGATGTCCTTCGGGATCCGCACCGCCTGCACGGCCTTCACCACCGTCCGTTCCACGAAGGCGGAGTTGGACGCGAACTGGAACACCGGCCGCCCACCCCGGGTGAACGGCCGCCCGGGCCGCCCGATCGCCTGCCGGCACATGGTCGGCCGCCCCCGGTCGCACTCCGCGCACGCACCGCAGTTGGCGAGCGTCGACAGGGCCACGTGATCCCCGGGCACGACATGCGTGACACCGTCCCCGACGGCCTCCACCACCCCCGCCCCCTCGTGCCCGAGCACGACAGGAACGGGAAAGGGAATGGTCCCGTCGACGACGGACAGATCGCTGTGACACAACCCGGCAGCCTCAATCGCGACCAGCACCTCCCCGGCCCCCGGATCCCGCACCTCCAGATCGTCGACGACCTGGACCTGCTTCCCGTCGAACAGCACCCCGCGCATCAGCCAACCCCCTTGATTCCCTTGGATTCCCTGGATTCCCTGGGCAGACCGAGCACGCGCTCGGCGATGATCGTGCGCTGGATCTGATCGGAGCCGCCGTAGATCGTGTCGGCCCGGGAGAACATGAACAGGTGCTGCGCGGCGTCGAGTTCGTACGGTGCCTCGGCCGACCAGTCCACCGGCCCCACCCCCGCAGCCGCCCCCCGCACCAGCATCGCCAGCTCCCCCAGCCGCTGATGCCACCCGCCCCACAGCAGCTTGGCCACGCTCGCCGCGCCGCCGACATCCGCCGAACCCCCCAACGTCCGCAGGGCGTTCCACCGCATGACCCGCAACTCGGCCCACTGCCGCACGAGTCGCTCCCGTACGACGGGATCCGCCACTGCGCCACTGTCGACGGCCGCCCGCACCACGCGCCCCAACTCCCCGGCGAACCCGATCTGTTGGGCCAGCGTCGACACCCCCCGCTCGAACCCGAGCAGACTCATCGCGACGCCCCAGCCGCCGCCCTCACCCCCGACAACATGCTCCGCCCGCGCATGCGCCCCGTCGAAGAAGACCTCGTTGAACTCACTGGTCCCGGTCATCTGCCGGATGGGCCGGACCTCGATCCGCCCAGGCTGATCCATGGGTACGAGCAGAAACGAAAGCCCGTGATGCCGACTCGACCCCGCCTCCGTACGAGCGAGCACGAAGCACCAATCGGCCTCATGGGCAAGGGAGGTCCAGATCTTCTGCCCGGTGATCCGATACGTCCCGTCGGACGCACGCTCGGCCTTCGTACTCACCCCGGCAAGGTCAGACCCCGCGCCAGGCTCGCTGTACCCCTGACACCACAACTCCTCACCGGCGGCAACCGGCGGCAGAAACCGCGCCCGCTGCTCCTCGCTCCCATGCGCGAGCAACGTAGGCGCGAGCAGATTCTCCCCAATATGCCCGGACCGCACAGGCGCCCCAGACCGCGCATACTCCTCGGCCCAGACAACCTGCTGAGTCAGACAGAGCCTGCGATTCCCGTACCCCTCTTCCCCCCAGGAGAGCCCGATCCACCCGGCTTTCCCCAACACCCGTTCCCAGGCCCGCCGATCACCGGCCCCATCAACATGCGCACAAAGCCACCCCCGAGCTTCCGCGCGAAACTCCTCATCAACGGCGCTGAACCCAAAGTCCACAGACCTCACCTCTCAACGCAGGTCGCGATGTCTTTCCTAGGGGCGCGGGGAACTGCGCGACCAGCCACAACGCACCCGCACCCGCCAAACAACACACGCACCCGAGCTACTAGGCGTTCGGCCGCGATCCGTCCCGCGCCGCCTTCTCCATCCGCTCCAACTGCAAAAGCATCGGCATCGGATCCACCCCCACAGATCCCGGCAGAAACTCCGCAATCCGCTCCGGCGTCCACCCCCCGGAGTCAGACGCATACGCCGCCCGCAACTCCTTCGGCTGCGCCCAAACCGCGATCTTCGGCCCCGCAACCGTGTACACCTGCCCAGTAATCCCCTGCTCCGCCGCACGATCGGACAGCAAATACACCACCAGAGCCGCCACATCCTCCGGCTCCCCGATCTCCGCCAACTCCACAGGAACGTTGGCCGACATCCGCGTACGAGCAACAGGCGCAACCGCGTTCGCACTCACCCCGTACTTGTGCAAGCCAAGCGCAGCGCTCCGCACCAGCGAGATGATCCCGCCCTTGGCCGCGCTGTAGTTGGCCTGCGACACCGACCCCTGATGGTTGCCGCTGGTGAACCCGATCAGCGTCCCCGCCCGCTGCTGCCGCATCACCGCCGACGCGGCCCGGAACACCGTGAACGTGCCCTTCAGATGCGTGGCGACGACCGGATCCCACTCCTCCTCGGACATGTTGAACAGCATCCGCTCGCGCAGGATCCCGGCGACGCAGACGACACCGTCCAGTCGCCCGTACGAAGAGACCGCCACGTCGACAACTCGCTGGCCCCCAGCCATCGTCGAGACGTCGTCGGCCACCGCGACCGCGTCCCCGCCCGCCGCCTCGATCTCCTTGACGACGCCCTCGGCGACCTCGCTGGTCGGGGACGCACCGTCCATCGAGACGCCGTAGTCGTTGACGACGACCCGCGCCCCCTCCGCCGCCGCACCCAGCGCCACAGCCCGGCCGATCCCCCGCCCCGCGCCGGTCACGGCGATCACCTTGCCTGCCAAGAAGTTCCCCATGCCGGCCCCTTCCCGCGGTTTCTGACGGACCGTTAGATTTTATGGCCCGTCAGACATCCGGAGGCAAGCCCCGGGAGCGACCGGACTCCAGGAAGGAACCGGACTCATGTCATTGCCGGCCGAGTTCCACGCCATCGCCAAACGCGTGAACAACTGGGGGCGTTGGGGGGACGCCGACGAGATCGGCACCCTCAACCTCATCACCGACCAGGTCGTCCGCGAGGCCGCCGCCACCGTCCGCACGGGCCAACGCGTCCCGCTCGCCCTCCCCCTCCAGCAGGACGGCGTCCAGACCGGCGCGATTCCGGGCCGGCTGAACCCCGTACACGCGATGATCCAGATCAACCAGGAGCTGTTCGGGCCGCCGGGCGGCGGAACCGTCGCGACCAGCGACGACATCGTGACCCTGGGGCTCCAGGCGGGCACCCACTGGGACGCCCTCGCCCACGCCTCCCACTCCGGGAAGCTCTACAACGGCCGCCCGGCGAGCAGCATCACGGCCCATTCCGGCGCCGAGTTCGCCGGCGTCGACAAGGCTCGGCACGTCGTCTCGCGCGGGGTGCTGCTGGACGTGGCCCGCGCGCGGGGTGTCGACCGGCTGGACGGGGGGCACGCGGTCACCCCGGAGGACCTGGACGCGGCGGAGGAACTCGCCGGAACGCGCGTACGAGCCGGTGACATCGTGCTCGTAAGGACCGGGCAGATGCAGGTGTACCTGGCCGGGGACAAGCACGGGTACACGTACCCCTCGCCCGGGCTGTCGCTCCGTACGCCGGAGTGGTTCCACGCGCGGGACGTCGCGGCGGTCGCGAACGACACACTCACCTTTGAGATATTTCCGCCGGAGTCGGAGGATCTCTGGATGCCCGTACACGCGCTCGACCTGGTGGAGATGGGGATGCCACAGGGCCAGAACTGGAATCTCGAAAAGTTGTCCACAGCCTGTGGACAAGAGAACCGCTATGAGTTCCTGCTGTCGGCGACCCCGGAACCGTTCACGGGCGCCACGGGCAGCCCCGTCGCACCCGTGGCGATCCTCTAGCCCCCGCTGGCCGGCCGGCGGCGCGCCACTGCCCACCCCAAGTACGGCATCGCGCGCCGCCACCCGCCTTCGGCGTTCCCACCCCGCCCCCTTGCCCCTGAGGGGGCCGACGCCGAATCGCGATCCGCACTCGCCGAGGGCCCCCGTCACCGAAACCCTCGCCGTCCCCTCACGGCGAATCGCGCTGAACACAAGCGTGTTCAAGTGGTCACGTCACGTCAACACCCGTTCGGGGATTTATCGCTTACGCCCTTTTTGCGACAACCGCGCACAGGGGCACACCCCGGCGCACCGCACCACGCCCGGCCGGAAAACCGGGCATTTCTGCACCGGTGCCCCGCCGAGCGCCGCGTCAACAGGCCACGGACGCAGACGTCACACGGCTTCGTACGCCGCCATGCCCCCGTACGCGGAAGCGGTGACCGAAGTCGAAGCCGAAGCCCTGGTCGCGACCGTGGCCGTGGCGGAAGCCGTAGCCGATGCCGTGGCCGCCGCCGTGCTCCCACTCCCGCCTCCGTACGGCGCCTGAGGGGCCGGACATCGGTCCAGCTCGCACCAGATGCGCTTGCCGACGCTCTCGGGGCTCCACCCCCAGCGGTCGGCGAGCCCGTCGACCAGTTCCAGGCCGCGTCCATTGGTCTCGTCACCGTCGGCATGCCGGGGCGCGGGCGGACAGGGGCTCAGGTCGGCGACCTCCAGCCGGACGAACCCGCCGGCCACCGCCCCCTGCATCCCCTGCGCACCGGAGACACCCGGCGCGCCCTGGAAGGACAGCCGCAGCACCGCCGGACACCCGGTGTGCACCACCGCGTTGGTGACCAGCTCGGAGACAAGGAGGATCAGCGTCTCGGCCAGCGGCTCGTCGTCCGCGACCCCGGACCCGGCAAGCCGTGACCGCGCCCATCTCCGGGCCCGCCCCACCTCCGTGGGGTCGGGCCGGATCTCCAGCTGCACTTGAAGCACCTGCACCGCTCACACCATCCGAACCGGCGGACACATCGCCCCGCGCCGCACGAGGGCCACGATCGTAGCCATTTTCTGCATGCCCAGAACAACGGTTGGGCCAACGGCCAGATCAGGGATCACGGAACGTGAGTCCCTTACGAGAAAGCATGGTTGACGTACAGTCACCCCAACAAGCGCTTCGGGCATATTCCAACGCGAAGGAGTACGCCTGCGGCATACTGTGCGACGCTCGTCACGGGAAGTCGAACAAGCGGGCGCGGAACTCCGACCCGCCCCGCGAGCGGCGCGCACTGCCGGATCCGGGGCCGCCTCAGGGGCAACACCGGGATGGCTCGACCTCGGAACCGCTCGCATCCCACAGAAGGTACCGGAGCGAACACACGACTCCGGGCCGTGACGAGTCCCGCGAAGGACACAACCCGGTATCGACGCTCAGTAACTACCGCACACTTTCATCACACTTCCATTACGCCACGATCCATGACATGAATCCGGCCACCGTCGACCGACCCCAGCTCCGGCCCGGGTTCCTGGCCCCGTCACGACACCCCGGCCAGTAACTCAGCAGCGAGCAACTCCTCACACTCCGTCACCGAACCGGGGCGCCGGGCCCGTACCCAGGCCCGTTTCAGATACAGATGGACGTCCGATTCCCAGGTGAAGCCCATCCCTCCGTGTACCTGGAGGCAGTCGCGGGCCCCGCGTACGGCGGCCTCGTCGGCGAGCAGCCGGGCCGCCGCGACGTCCGCCGGGTCGACGGTGACGGCCGCCGCGTACACCGCCGCCCGCGCCACCTCGACCCGCACCAGCATCCCGGCACACAGATGCTGCACCGCCTGGAAGGCCCCGATCGGCCGCCCGAACTGCTCACGGGTCCGAGCATGTTGCACGGCCAGCTCGCACACCCGGGCGGCGGTGCCGAGCTGCTCGGCGGCGGTGAGGAGAGAGGCCAGGAGTACGTCCGTACCGCCACCGTCCGACGGGGAGTCCGGATCGGCGGCGACCCGGTGCAGGGGCGTGAGCGGATCCACCGACCGCACGGGGACCGCCCCTCCGGCATCCCCTTGTACGGCATCGGCCGCCGCCAGCCACTCCATCACCCCGCCCCCGTCGACGACGGTGACCACCGTCTCCCCCGTCGCCGCGCCCGGCACGACGCCCGCCGCGAGATGGGTGGCGATGAGCGGTCCGGGCAGCAGTACGCGCCCCGCCTCCTCGAACGCCAACACCGCCTCGGGCAGCCCGAGTCCGACCCCGCCCGCCGCCTCGGGCAGCCGCAGCGAGAAGAACCCGGCGGCCCCCAACTCCCGCCACAGCTCCCGGTCGAGGTCAGGTGCGCCCTCCATGGCCGCCCTGAGCCGCTCGCGCCCGAAGCGCCCCGCCAGCAGCCCCCGTACGCCCTCCCGCAACGCCCGCTGGTCTTCGGTGAGTTGGAACCGCATGTGCGAGGTCACCGCCCTTTCGGCAGCCCGAGAACGCGTTCGGCAAGGATGTTGTGCTGGATCTGGGAGGTGCCTGCGGCGATGGTGTACGAGAGAGAGGACAACCGGTCCAGCACCCAGGGCCGTTCGAGATCCAGCGCCGCCCAGTCCCCCAGGACCTCCGCCGCCGCCTCATACAACTCCTGCCGGGCGTGCGAGTACCGCAGCTTGAACACCGACCCGCCGACCCCGGGCACTCCCTCGCTCGCCTCGCTGACGTTCCATTGCGTCAGCCGCCACAGCGCCCGGAACTCGGCGTTCAGCCGACCGAGTCGCCGCCGCAGTACGGGATCCTCCCAGCGCCCGTTCTCCCGTGCGGCCAGGGCGAGTTCACCCAGCACGCGGCGACAGGCGACCACTTCCCCCACGAACGCCGTACCGCGCTCGAAGGACAGCGTCACCATGGTCACGCGCCAGCCGTCGTTCTCCTCGCCGACCCGGTTGGCGACGGGCACCCGGACCTCGTCGAGGAAGACCTCGGCGAACTCGTTCGACCCGGCGAGCGTGCGCAGCGGCCGTACGGTGATGCCCGGCGCGTCCATGGGCATGGCGAGCCAGGTGATCCCGCGGTGCTTCGGCGCGTCGGGGTCGGTCCGCACCAACAGCTCGCACCAGTCGGCGACTTCGGCGTGCGAGGTCCAGATCTTGGCGCCGCTCACCACGTACTCGTCGCCGTCGCGCCACGCACGCGTGCGCAGCGCCGCGAGGTCCGAACCGGCGTCCGGCTCGCTGAACCCCTGGCACCAGACCTCCTCGCCGCGCAGCACGGCCGGCAGCCAACGCGCCTTCTGCTCCTCGCTCCCCTCGGCGGCGACGGTCGGCCCGGCGTGCAGCAGCCCGACGAAGTTGGCGCCCACGTAAGGCGCGCCGGCCTTCTCGGTCTCCTCCAGGAAGATCATCCGTACGGCGGGGTCGGCGCCCCAGTGGACCTCGCCGTACCCGGCGTCGTACAGCGTCCGCTGCCAGCCGAGGTCGTACGCGCGCCGCCCGGGCCAGTCGTCGGGTGAGGGCTTCGCGGGGAGGGAGGGGAGCGCCTTCGCCAGCCACTCCCTCAACCTCGCCCGGAATTCCGCCTCTTGGGGAGTGTCGGAGAGGTCCACTACTTGTCCAGGTCGAGGCCGAGCATCCGGATCGCGTTGCCGCGCATCAGCTTGTAGACGGTCTCGTCGTCGAGGCCCTTCACATGGTCGAGGGCGACTTCCTTGGTGTGCGGGAAGGTCGAGTCGACGTGCGGGTAGTCGGTCTCGAAGGTGGCGTTGTCCCGGCCGACGACGTCGATCGAGGCGACGCCGTGCTTGTCGCGGAAGAAGCAGCAGAACATCTGCCGGTAGTAGTACGTCGAGGGCGGCTCCGGGATCAGATCCCGGACCCCGCCCCAGGCGCGGTGCTCCTCCCACACGTCGTCGGCGCGTTCCAGGGCGTACGGGATCCAGCCCATCTGCCCTTCGCTGTACGCGAGTTTGAGCGCTGGGAACTTCACCAGCACGCCGGAGAAGAGGAAGTCCATCATCGACGCCATCGCGTTGTTGAAGCTCAGCGAGGCCTGTACGGCCGGCGGGGCGTCCGGGGAGGCGGCGGGCATCTGGCTGCTGCTGCCGATGTGCATGTTGACGACTGTCCCGGTCTCCTCGCAGGCCGCGAAGAAGGGGTCCCAGTAGCCGGAGTGGATCGACGGCAGCCCGAGGTAGGTCGGGATCTCGGAGAACGTCACGGCCCGTACCCCGCGTTCGGCGTTGCGCCGGATCTCCGCGACCGCCAACTCGACGTCCCACAGCGGGATCAGGCACAGCGGGATGAGCCGGCCGCCGCTGTCGCCGCACCACTCCTCCACCATCCAGTCGTTGTAGGCGCGCACGCAGGCCAGCGCGACCTCCTTGTCCTCGGCCTCGGCGAAGGTCTGCCCGCAGAAGCGGGGGAAGGTGGGGAAGCAGAGGGAGCCCTCGACGTGGTTGAGGTCCATGTCCGCGAGGCGGGCCTTCGGGTCCCAGCAGCCGCGTCGCATCTGCTCGCGCGTGATGCCGTCGAGGGTCATCTCGTCCCGGGAGAAGCCGACGGCCGCGATGATCCGCTTGTACGGGAAGAGCAGCCCCTCGTACTCCCACCAGTCGGTGATCTGCCCCTCGGGGTCGGTCGTGAACCTGTACTTGCCGCCCACGTAGGCGAGTTCACCGATTCCGGCGGTGAAGGGCTTCGGCCCCTTGTCTCGGTACTTGGCCGGCAGCCAGGTCTCGAAGAGGTGCGCGGGTTCGATCACGTGGTCGTCGACGCTGATGATGCGGGGCAGTTCGGTCATGGGTCCCCTCCGCCTGGCCGATGGGTGGCTGCCTCGGATACCGTCTTGATTATCTGACGGACCGTCAGTTCTAGGCACTCCTAGAAGGTTAGTCCCGCACCTATGGACCGACAAGGCGTGAAGCCCTACGCTCCCCGCACAATCTGACTGCTCGTCAGCTACAGGGGGCAACGTGAACGTCGTCGACACCGCACACGCCCTGGGTTCGGCCCGTACCCTCTGGGAACTGGTGGCCCGCCGCGCCGAACTCACCCCCGACCGGCCCGTCCTGCTCCAGGACGACCGCTCCCTCACCTTCGGCGAACTCCGCGCCCGCTCCGAGCGGGTGGCGGCGGGCCTGTACGGCATGGGCGTACGCCCCGGCACGGTCGTCGCCTGGCAGCTGCCCACCCGTATCGAGACCGCCCTGCTCTCCTTCGCACTCGCCCGCATCGGCGCCGTCCAGTCGCCGGTCATCCCCTTCTACCGGGACCGCGAAGTCGGCTTCGCGCTACGGGAGTCGAAGGCGGAGTTCTTCGCGGTACCGGGTGTGTGGCGCGGCTTCGACCACACGGAGATGGCGCGGCGGCTCGGCGCGAAGGGCGTCTTCAAGGCGTACGAGAGTGACGAACTGCCGGACGGGGACCCGGCGTTGCTGCCGCCCCCGCCCGCCGACGGCACCTCCGTCCGCTGGATCTACTGGACCTCGGGAACGACCTCCGACCCCAAGGGCGTGCTCCACACGGACCGTTCACTCATCGCGGGCGGCTCCTGCCTCGCGCACGCGCTGCGGCTCAGCGAGTCCGACGTCGGCTCGATGGCCTTCCCGTACGCCCATATCGCGGGCCCCGACTACACGGTGATGCTGCTGCTGTACGGGTTCCCGGCGGTGATGTTCGAGCAGTTCGCGCTGCCGGACGCGCTGGAGGGGTACCGCAAGCACGGGGTGACGGTGGCCGGCGGGTCCACGGCGTTCTACTCCATGTTCCTGGCCGAGCAGCGCAAGCAGCCCGGGGTTCCGGTGATCCCGTCCCTGCGGCTGCTCGCGGGCGGCGGGGCGCCGAAGCCGCCGGAGGTCTACCACTCCGTCGTACGCGAGATGGGCGTGCAGCTCACGCACGGGTACGGGATGACCGAGGTGCCGATGATCACCATGGGGGCGCCGGACGACACGGTCGAGAACCTGGCGACGACGGAGGGGCGTCCGCCGGAGGGGATGGAGATCCGGGTGGTGGACGGCGAGGTGCGGCTGCGCGGGGAGGCCGTGTGCCAGGGGTACCTGGACCCCGTGCAGACCGCCGAGGCGTTCGACGCGGACGGCTTTCTGCGCACCGGCGACCTCGGATTCCTCACCGGGAGCGGGCACTTGGTGCTCACCGGGCGGCTCAAGGACGTCATCATCCGCAAGGGCGAGAACATCTCGGCGAAGGAGATCGAGGATCTGCTGCACACGCATCCGGGGGTGGGTGACGTGGCGGTGATCGGGCTGCCGGACGCCGAGCGCGGGGAGTTGGTGTGTGCGGTCGTCGAACAGGCGGAACGGGCGGCGGGGGCTGGGGAGTTGACGCTGGCCGCGCTGACCTCGTACCTGCGGTCGGAAGGGCTGTCCGTGCACAAGCTGCCGGAGCGGCTGGAGGTGGTGGACGCCCTTCCGCGCAACGAGACCCTGCGGAAGGTGCTCAAGTACAAGCTGCGTGAACGCTACGCGGAGCCCTCGTCGGCGCCCGTGTCCGAGTCGGGGACGGTGAAGTAGCGGGCGAACGCGTCGACGATCTCCGTCTCGGCGATCCGGCCGTCCGCGTCGGTGTCGAGGGTCGCGGCGGCCATGGCGGCGATGTCCTCGGGCACGCCGAGCGCCCTGAGGACGCGCACGGTGTCCCCGACGGTGGCAGCGCCGTCGCCGTCCAGGTCCGCGACTGCCAGGGCCGCGTGCAGGAAGGGGCGGGCGATCTCGGCGAACCGGCCGGGGTTGTCGCGCAGCCGCTTCACGGCGCCGTTCACGAACTCGTCGCGGGTGATCCGCTGGTCGCCGTCCCGGTCCGCTATCCCCGCCATGCCCTGCCAGAAGGCCTCGGCACCGCCGTAGAGGGCCTGGCCCTTGTCGGACCGGGCGGGAGTGCCGAACTCGGCGAGCAGCGCCTTGGCCGCCACGCTGAAGTCCTCGCGGTCGATGTAGCCGTTGCCGTCCTGGTCGAAGGTGGCGAACCGGGCTGCGATCTTCCGCCCGTACTCGGAGCTGACCATGTCTGTCGGGCCTGCCTTACGTCTGCGTTCTGCGGCTGCGTCCTGCAGTCGCGTCGAGAGTTTTTCCCGCACGGAGCGTACGACGCGCAGGTGACATCCGGGACACGAAAACGACGCCTGTGCCAAGACTGGGGGAATTCCGCGACAACGGCGTCACGCGCGCGTGGGGCGCATGGAGGCAGGCCACGCGCGCGGGGCGCATGAGGAGGGTCACACGTGGGTGGGCGCGGTGAGCGGGGCCGCCGTCTCGTCGGCGGCCGTGGTGAGGTCCGCGTAGACGTCGAAGAGGCGGCGGACGCCCAGGGCGCCGAGGACCCGGTTGACGTGGTGGGCGTGGGCGCTGTCCGCGATGCCCTGCGCGGGCAGGATCAGACGCAGCCGCCCCTGGCAGGACCGCAGCAGCCGACGGGTGGCGATGAGAACACCGACCCCGCTGGAGTCGCAGAAGACGACCTCGGAGAGGTCGAGGACGATACGGCGCCGGCCGTCGGCCACCGCCGCGTGCACCCGCTGGCGCAGCTCCGGCGAGGTGACCAGGTCCATCTCTCCGGACACCTGAAGCACGGTCCAGCCGCCGCGCTCGCCGTCGGTCACTTTGAACGCCACCATCACGCCTCTCGTTCAACTCGTCCGACTTCGTGCGACTTCGTGTGACAGAAACGGAAGCCTTTCCTACGCTTCCTGTCGACGCGGCTGCCCAGCAGCAGTGCCACCAAACACCGCACATCTACTCGGCCAAGATCGCAAGAGACTTGCAAGCGGTTTGCAAGGGGCTTGTTTCGGTCACGCACGATCCTGTTCGATCGAAAGAGACGCTTATTACGTCAGCGTCGGTCGATCTCCGTCGGTTCTCTACCATCCAGAGCTCCTCGGAGGGCGCACAATGCCGCAAAGCGAAGTGGGCTGTCGGAGGGGCCGACTACATTCGAGGAGAGGGTGGGCAACCGCCGGACCTGGACAGTTTCTAGGGGGTGAGGGGACCGCATGGCGAAGAGGGACACACCGCCCCGCTGGGACCGCAAGATGCAGCAGCGGCTCGCGCGCGGGGAGGCCGCCGCACTCGGTGAGCTCTACGACCGGTTCGCCTCGCTCGTGCACGGCCTCGCCCACCGTGTCCTGGCCGACGAACAGGCCGCCGACTGCATCACCCGCGAGGTCTTCGCCCACGTCTGGCAGCACCCCGACGCGTACGACCCCAAGCAGGGCCCCCTGCGTTCCTGGGTGGCCACCCTGACCCACCGCCTCGCGGTACAGCGCCTGCGCCAGACGGAGACGGCAGCGCTGACCGACCCGGAGGCCCCGGAGGCAACAGCCACCACCGGCTCGACGAGTTCCCTGGAGGAACTGGAACGCCGGGTCCGCCGGGCCTCCGTCGCCGCCCGCGCCGACTACATCGTCACGTCCATGCCGGCCCCGCTGCGCGCCGCCCTGGAGCTCGCGTACTTCGACCGCCGCGACTACCGCCAGACCGCCGTCGACCTGGGCGTCACGGAGGCCGAGGCCCGCCGCCGCCTCCGCCTGGGCCTCCAACTCCTCTCCACGGCCCACGACACCGGCACACCGGGGGCACCCCCCGAATACGGGGGTGCGGTGTGAGCGGCGCGGGCCACGAGGACGGGGACTGGGAGGGGTACGAGGGGCAGGGCCCCCAGGACCCCGGCGGCGAGGACGGGAACGGCAAGGCACCGGACGCCGGCGCCGGCCCGCCCCGTATACCGACGCCGCGTTCCTCGGTGGAGGACACAGGCCACCCCCTGCCTGCCGTCCCCCCAGGACCCCCCGTACCCCCCGTACCCCTGGTCCTGGAACACGACGTACTGAGGTCGCTGCTGGGGGCATGGGCGCTGGCGGCGTGCGCACCGGAGGAGACGCTGGCGGTGGAGGACCACCTCGGAGAGTGCGGAGCCTGCGCGGACGAGGCAAGGCGTCTACGCGAGGCGGTCGAACTGCTCCAACGCCCCGAGCCCCTCGACCTGGACCCGACCCTGCGCACCCGAGTCCTGGAGGGCTGCCTGGACCGGCGCCCGCCGCGCATCCCGGTCCCGGAGTGGGCGACTCCGTACGACGCGGAGACCGCCCGCCTGGACGCCCTGCTCCAGGACTTCGGCGACGCGGAGTGGCACGCGCCCGTACGCCTGCGCTGGTTCGAGGGCGACGAGCAGACGACGCGCCGGACGACGGTCGCCGGGGTCATCGCGCACCTGCTGAGCGTGGACGGCCTGGTGGCGGTGGCACTGGGCCTGGACGACCCGGTGACGGGCAAGGAGGACGGGCCGGTCACCCCGACTCCGGCGGGCCGCACGGAGGCGTACTGGAGGGCGTCGTACTTCCCGCCGACCCGTTCGGTACGGATGCCATGGCGGGAGCAGAGCCACAACATCGTACGAACGGTCTCCTTCGCGGGCGGCGGCGCGGGCAAGCTGCCGGTGCCGTACGGCGACTTCGAACTGCCGCTGCACGACGCGATGCTGGACCGCGCCTTCGAGTGCTGGGTCCACGCGGGCGACATCGCGGAAGCGGTGGACTACCCGTACGACCCTCCGGCCCCCCGCCACCTCCACGGCATGATCGACCTGGCGGCCCGCATGCTCCCGGAGGCCCTGGCGGCCCGCCGCCAGGCAGGCCTGGCCACACCGAACCGATCGACCCGCCACCTGGTACCGGCGGGCGAACCCGGCCGAAGCCTCCGCCTGGAGATCGAGGGCTCCGGCGGCGGCGAATGGCTCATCCCCCTGGACTCCCCCGCCGCCCTCCCCTCAGCCGCCCACGAGGTCGCCCATGTGGCCCTGGACGGCGTGGAGTTCTGCCAGCTGGCGGCGGGCCACGTATCCCCGGAGGAAGCTGCGGCGGGCCAGGACGGCGACAGGGAGGCGATCAGGGATGTGCTGTTCGCGGCGGCTTCGCTGAGCCGGATGTAGGCACGCCCAGCAGCCCTGCGGCGGACAGGGTGGCGGCGCTTGACCGGAGTCGCCGAGCGCCCCAAGCCGCCGCAGGCACCGCGCCGGTGAATCCGGGCTCAGGCAGCTTCGTGGTGCGGGGTGAGTTCGATGGTCAGGTCGGCGTCCGGGGCACGGGCCAGGCGTCGCGGCAGCGGCAGGGTGGGAACCGACCGCCGGCTTCGAAGCGGGAGATCTGTGGCTGTTTCATCCCGCACCGCTCAGCCAGCTCGGCCTGGGACAGCCCGAGTTCGGTACGTCGGTCGTGGACGAGTCGACCCAGCTCACGGACGAATGCTGTGGCGGGCGTCGCGGATGGCCCCCCAGGCTCAGGCGGCCGGGGTGACGATAGTGACGGTGGGCTCGTCTCCAGGGGCAAGGTGCATGTCGACGGTGAGGTCCAGAGCTCGGGCCAGGCGCATGATGACGGCGATGGGCGGCAGTTCGGTGGCGGTCTCAATACCTTCGATCTCATCGGTGGTGGTGTGCAGGCGCTCGGCCAGGTCGGCCTCGCTCAGCCCCAGTTGCTTGCGCCGGTCGTAGACGGCCTTGCCCAGCGTCATGGCCAGGCCGGCTTCTTCGTAGACACGGTCGTACTCAGGATCGGCATCGAGGTGTTCGCCGATCAGCTGACGGTGGCGGCGGGTCCTCCATTCGCTGTGACTCATCGGTTCTCCTTGAGGTCGCGACTGTAGAGGTCGTGCTCGGTGGCTGCCTGGTGCTCGGCTTCGCACAGCCGTTGAGCGCGTGCGCGCGGTCCACTTCAGACTGCTCGCGCATCTTGGTCTTGCGGAACACAGTGAGCAGCACGACACGTCGGTCGGGTGCCAGCCAGTAGGTAACGCGCTGGGCGCTGTCGCCGAGGTCGAAGCACCCTTCGCGAAGCTTGCCGCCGAGGTGACGGCAAGTGGCCCATGTGGCCCTGGACGGCGTGGAGTTCTGCCGACTGGCGGCAGGCTACGTACCCCCGAAGGAAGCCCGCAGCGGGACAGGAGGGCGACAGGGGCGTGGTGTTTGCGGCGTCCCTCAGCCGGATGCGGACCGGGTGAGGTTGTCGTGGTGATCGCACAGGGCCACGACGGAACGGGCGAGCCGTTTGACGCGCTCGAACTCACCGGCCAGGCCCGCGCGTTCGATCTCGTCGAGTCGTCGCCGGGCTTCACCGACACCGGCCAGCGCCACCTTCGCCGGCACGTCATCGCCGGGCAGGCACCCGGTGAGCTGCTCGATGCGAGGGATCAGCCGCCACATGTCGCGGTGGAAGGCGTGCCCGAAGTGCTGCACGGTCTCGTACCGCGGCAACGCCGGTTCACCGAGAAACCGGACCGCCATATCGCGCATCGCCGTGGTCTGTTCGACGTCCAGGATTTCGACCGACCGCTTCACCGTCATACCGCCGGACCCCCGTGCCGAAGCGTGTGCGCCAACCGCAGGGCCACGTCAGCGCGTACACGCCCGAGTTCCACAAGGCCGAGGGCGGGCGAGGCCGCGTCGACACCGAGAGACGGGAGCACGATGCCGACCTGGTCGAGCGCCGCTCTCAGGGACTCCACGGCTGTGAAGGGGTCGATGTCTTGCGAGCCGAGTGCTTTCACCATGAACAGGACGGTAGGGAAGCGGAGTTGACACACACCATGCGATGTTCTCGAATGTTCTCCGAGCCTGGCCGAATGTTCTCACCTGGTCTCACTCAAAGGAGTGCACTCTGTAGATCGGCACAGCACACCTGGTGAAGCTGGTGGTGACAGCATCCACACCAAGAGGAGGCGGCCATGGCACGACGACTGCGCTTCAACGGCACGGACAGCAAGAACGGCGGATGCCCAGCCATTCACGAGGATCTCGACTCCGGGCAGATCATCGTCCAGGGCGAGCCGCTCACCGACCCCGATGACCTCACCCAGCTCCAGCACTTCGGCCCCACGGACGCGGCGGTCGTCGTACCGCGGGAACTCCTCGTCAACCACGGCCCCAAGGAGATCGACCGAGTGGCCAAGCTGATCGACCTGGCCGAGTTCCTGCGGCTCTTCGAGACGTTCGAGCACACGGCCTGGCGCCTGGAGACCCGCCGGGGCTACGCGTCGGACCGCGAGGACCCCACGTACGCCGAGTTCGTCGAGACCGGCGGCATCACCCTTGATTACGACGACGAGTGGTCACGCAACATCCGGACCCAGACCGAGGCCGGCAAGACCATCGGCCGCGTACGGATCGTCGACCAACAGCCGACCACCGGCCAGCTCTTCCTGCTCGCCGACGCACCGCGCAACGCAACGGCCGGGGAGGACATGCGGTACCTGTGGCGCAGCGATGCCGAAGCGCGGCGGCTTCCCGCCGAAGACTTCTGGATCTTCGACAGCCGGTTGGTCGCCCTGCTCAACTTCGACGACGATGACGTCCTCCACGACGTGGAGGTGATCACGGAGCCTGCGGAGGTGCTCCGGTACTGCCAGGTCCGCGATGCCGCGAGGCATCACGCCGTACCGTACGACCAGTTCGCGGCGCGGCTCGGCGCGAACGGATAGCGAGCGAGGCCGGTGAGCACAGACTTTCAGCAGGCCCGGGAAACCCTCGGAGTGCGCCTCCGGGAACTACGGCTCTCGGCACCTGGAGGTCGGCTCACCGGCACCGACCTCGCTCAGCGGCTCGGCTGGCCGCACTCCAAGATCTACAAGCTGGAGAACGGCCGACAGACCGCGACCTCCAAAGACCTGCGCGCCTGGGCCGAGGGGGTGGGCCGACCCGACGCCTTCGCCGAACTGGACGCGCGCCTCAAGGGCTTCGAGTCCCACATCCGCTCCTGGCGTCGCCAACTGGCCGCCGGACACCGTCCCGTACAGGACAGCTGGAACATCGAGGTCGAGCGGTCGAGGACCATCCACGCATGGGAGGAAGCCGTCATCCCCGGCCTGCTCCAGACGGCCGACTACGCACGCCACATGTTCCTGCGGTACTCGGACCTCCTGGGCTCGGCACGGGACACCGACGCGGCAGTCCGCGCCCGGATGAAACGCCAGGAGTGGCTGTACGAGGGCGGCGGCCGCAGGTTCCACGCCCTGGTGTGGGAAGCGGCTCTCCACGCCCTGGTGTGGGAAGCGGCTCTCCACGCCCTGATCTGCCCTCCGCCCGTCCTCGCCGCACAGCTCGACCGCCTCACGGGCCTGATCGGCATGGACACCGTCGAGCTGGGGATCATCCCGCTGAACGCCTCCCTCAAGATCCCCACGGCGAACGGCTTCTGGATCCTGGACGACAGACTCGTGATCGCCGAGGACTGGCACGCGGAACTGTGGCTGGATGACACCGACTCCGTCGCGACGTACCTGCGGGTCTGGAACACGCTGCGGGAGTCCGCGGTGTACGGAGCGGACACCCACAACGTCATCAGCCGAGCGCGGCGCGCACTGAACCTGCCTTGACGGCATCGTGGGCGCGGGGGCACGGGGGGCACGGGCAGGCGTAAGGCCCCCTCTGCGACAGGTGTTGCGCAGAGGGGGCGGGCCTGATCCGGCGCTACTGGATGATCTCCAGGACGTCGAGGACGAGCAGAACGGCGGACCCGGACATGGTCATGAGGGCGAGTGTCCGCCCGTAGGACTTCAGCCGCATCCTGCCCCGACTCCCTTGTTGCACAGGGGCATTGGCGTTCATACACGCACTCCCGCCGCCAAGCCCGGCGTCGGACGATGACATGGACAGGTGCACACCAGATAGCGCAGCCCGGGAACGCCACTGTCACGAGGTTCGGCGTCCCGGCACTGATCGTGGATGCCGATGGTGCAGCGCCCGGACACGTACGGGGACTCCGGCGTCGGGGCAGCCCCACGGGCAGTGCTCATTCGGGCACTCCGTTCTCGGCGTTCGACTCGAACCGGAGAGGGCGGGCATCCCACATGCCGCCCCGTGCGTCCCGGTGATGCCCCTTGTGCCCCTCGTCCCGTACGCATGCCCTGACTTCGCCGAATGTCGTGGCCCGGTAGAACATCAAGGCTCGGACCCTCCCGCACCTGACGGCGGCCGTAAGGCCGGTCATCGGGACCTCACCCCGTCCAGCACGGAGTGAATGTCGCGGGTGTCGAAGCTGATGCGGAAGTCGGCGGCCAACACCGCGACGGCACGACGCCGCAACCGCACGGCTCGTTCGCGCGCCGTCCAATGGGGCCGCACGCTCGCTGTACGGTGCACTGCGGAGGACCGCACGTAGATGTGCTCGGGCAGGTACGGCCGCGACAGTGCCGACGATGCTCCGTCAAGGGGCGCGCGGTCGGTGCTGTACGGGGAACGCGGGGTAACCAGGCGCGCGACGAGGCGGTCTTGTTCCTTCATCCCGCTGCTCATGACGGTTCGGCGTGGTTCAAGTGCCGTCTTGCGCCGCCTACCGGTGGCAGGCAGGGCCAGACACAGAATCAGCAGCGCTACTGGGCACAAGGCCCGGTGCAGTGCGGCCGCGATACGGTTACGCACGTCGTCAACCTCCAGAGGGTTGGTGGCCGTGCCCCGGGGTGTTCGCGCACCGCCGGGGTCTCTGTTTCGTTGCGCTCCCACAGTAGTGCGTGACGTACCTAGATGCATCCCGATGTAGCTAGAGCTAATAATGTGGACACATGTACGACTGCCTAATGTCGAGTCATGAGTCTTGATCCGGAATCCGGGCGCCCCCTCTACGCACAGCTCGCAGACGTACTCGAAGCAAGAATCACGAGCGGTGAGTACGCACCCGACCGCATGATCCCCACGCCGGCACGGCTGGCCGAGGAGTACGGCATCGCACAGATGACCGCACGCCGCACGATGCGGGAGCTTCGGGAACGGGGACTGATCTATACGGTCCCGGGCAAGGGGTCGTATGTGCTGCCTGCTGGCTCGAAGAGCGGCGGGATGGAGGGGAACGGGGAGTAGAGGCAACAGCACGACTTGAGCACTCTGCACGGCAGGGAATCGAGCCTACGCTCGGAGTCGACGTCACTCCACGGCTGAATGAGCGGACCAGACACTCGGACCGCTGCACGCCGACCTGTGACTCTCGCGGGGCGTCGTCCTGGCTGCGTGGCAGGCGATCGACTCGGAAGCAGCCAAACACGGGCCTTGCGGCACCACGAGCTCGCGAAGCGGGCGGCACGAGATGCTGAGGCTCAGATGTAGCTCGCGCACGCGATGGCGGAACAGGCATACACACTGTGCGAGGCTGGCCGGCCGTGCCTGCGTTTCGACCTGGTGCGCGACGCGCAACGCACCGTTGGCCAAGCGAGGTCGCCTCGCCCCCCGAGCATGGCTGTACGCAGCTGAAGCAGAGAGTGCGCTCACGTGGGAATGCCCGACGACTGGCGACGCGCTCTTGGTGCGGCCCTGGCGAGCATCCCGGCTGGCTCCGAGGATCGCGACCCGGACATGTTGAGCATCTTCCTCAATGGCGCCCACCTCGCTCGGTGGCACGGCAACGTGCCTGCCCTGCTTGGCGTCGGCCACGCGATGACGAGCCTGTACGACGCCTTTAACGCGGTAGACCCCACCTTTGTCCGAGCGCAGGCCGGTCTCCACAGCGACCTTGCGCAAGCGCCCCTCGCACGGGCCGAGTACGACGACGCGCGCACACCCGCCTGCGACAGGCACGGCTGTTAGCACGCCACACCGGTTTGGTACGGCAGCGCCGCCGCGTCGACTTGCTCAGTGTGCGGTTGTGCCCCGGCTTGCTGCGGCTCACCAGGATGTGGAGCAGGGCAACGAGGATGCCGGAACCCATCAGTTCACCGCGCGCCATCAGTCCGGGGACATCGGCCAGCGGCACCCACTCGATGTGTCCCGCCTCTTCGAGGTCCGTTGGTGAACCGACCTCTTTAGCGCCGTGGCCTACGAAGATCTCGTGCAACGAGTCGACCATAGGCCGATAAATGATCATGTTCTCCACAGGCTTGGGCCGCCAGTCAAATTAAGAAAACCACTTATCTTTCTCGGCGGTGCGAAGTACTGGTTTTGGATTCCGAGATGTAGAACGAAGAACCTGTTCGGCCGCCACGATAAGACTATCTGGGATCCCATCGGCATTCTTCAGAACTTTTTCGGAAATGTCCCGAATGGCCCTCTTTTCCGTGACGGAAGAAGGAATCGAAAAACCGCTTTCAAAGAAAACCCCAGGGCGATAGAATTTCCCTACGATTGACAAGAATTCTTTCTCCCCGAAAGCTCCCTGGAGATGGCGTTCCCAAGCGTATGTGAGGATCGATCGCGCCAGCAACGGGTGAGCACCAACTGTGGTCCTTTTGACCAGCACTCGATCTTTTGCCGGACCTTCTGGAAGCCGATGGAAGAATAGGGTCAACATGCGCGACCCGACATCGATCTTTCTAATCCAGCTAGCCGTTACATGAAGATCTTCGCTTGCCCGCCTAGACACCTTAAGTGACGCATGGTGCGCAAGGTCAGTGAGACGCCTAAAGGAAGATTCCGGAAGGGAATTAAGCAATGAATCGACTTCACCCCAGAGCGCTCGCAGTGTCTCGGCATGGGCCCAGCAGTAGGCTGTAGCTAGCCAGCGCTCCTTCTCCGAGTCGGTACTCGCTGCCTGCAATTGCGCCTTCCACCAGTCAATATTATTCCCTCGGCGCCTAGCACTTCGGACTCGATCAATGAGGGAGTGTTCATTTGAAAAGAGTTCATCGGCGCCAGTCCCTCGGTCATTCGGTGAAGACACTGAAGCGGAAATTAGGGAAATCAGAAAGGTGGACCAGTTGCTGCCGAACGCTTCGTCAACTTCCCTGACAATATATCGCCAACTTGCCAGACCTCCTGCAAGCGACTCAACACCCTCAAATAGTGGGTTCGCAATACGTGACAGCACAGCAACTACTTCAGAACTGTTATCGACTTCCACGGGAAAGCCAATGTGCTCGAAAATCAACCGGCCATTTTCATGCACGCTATAGGACCACATTCCTGGAAACGTGCAAGTCAAGGCTTGGCCAAGCTTGCCCGGCCCAGTTCCCATATCGAATTGGTCGTCCCCATTCAGCTTCGCCAAGACCAAATCTCGATGACGCGAGGCAGGAATGGTATTTTGATCGGGCCAACCTGATTGGAACAGCTGGAGCAACACTTGAGGGCTTCCTTCTTGATGGAATGACCTCAAGTGTTGTGATGGAGGACCAAAGTCGGCCCATTTCGCCAGACACAAAAGATCGAGTCGCTCAGTTTCACCGCCGACCTTGTAACGCTCCATCCACTCACGTTGCAGCCCTTCCCTATCCTTGTCTGACTGCTTTCCAAGCAGGTATGCGACAGCACGTGTGTGTTCGGTAGGAGGAAGATTAAAGAATTCATCCCTTCGTTCTGTCACCAGATATGTGGAGCCAGTTGTCGGCGAGAGGCTCAGGTCAATGGATGACGACACGCTCCAGGGCGATCTCCGATGCTCACTGTTGGCTAGGTATACAGAGCGAATGCCATAGGCATCAAAAACCTTATTGATCACCTTTTCGGTAGCAACCTTAGACTGAGAAAAAACCCAGTCTTGCAGGAGGGCAAGAGCCAACGACCGTGGATATGTCGATCCCTTCATCTCGGGTGCATCGCAAAGTGCGCAAACCCTCTCTGCAAGGTCAAGCAACTCGCCGACCGTAAAGCATCCCGCAAAGAACCGGGTAACATTCATCCAATAGGGATTACGTGCGATTCCCTCAAAGCGCTCGGGTTTCGTTCCGCGCCCAACACTAGTTGCTGGCACGTAAGGCGCCGTATCGTATAGGTAGCGCGCAGCGAAGTACTCGCGCAGCGGCTGTACTTCGAATTCGTACGTACCTTCTACACGAGAAACAAGGGCGACGACTCGCTCAACTACGCCTGTTAGTAGGTCATCCAGCACGTCTGGCGGTTCTTTGTGAGCTGTCAAGTATTCCGTAACTACTCGCTTCAGCTCGTCGAAATTGATCCGCCCCGTTGTTCGGTTACTCTCCGCTCTTGCGTGCATGTAATATGCGAGATGCTGATGCAAGCTGATCAGGAGCATCCGATTTTTGCGGACTACCTGGCTTTTCTCAACCTCTCGATTGAAAAAGGAGGCGATATAGGCATCGTATAGCTCGGTCCGCTTATCTGGAAGGCTTGATCCGCGATGGTAGATGAGACTCAACAAAATGGATAGTTGCATTGTGTTCTTTGCCAGCTCAGCCATGTGTGGAGCCGACATTTTCTGCTTCAGTACGTGACTGATTTCGACGATGTCTGACTTGTTGAGATTCCTGGCAGTGCCCCACTTATCCGCATACTCCAGAGCCAGATCTTGCGGAATCTGTGCCAAAGACAGGTAGTGGAACCTGGAGCGTGGGAATGAAGGAGCTCCAGTTACTGCGGTAGGGCGACTCGTAATCAAAATTTTCAAGCTTGAATTTGCTTGTCGTAGGCGAGTGATGGCAGCGTTTACTTCTTCGATGACCCGATATCGATCATCTAGGTCGGCCACTTCATCCAAAGCGTCAAGGATCAGTAGAACTGGGCGCTCGCGTGTCACAAATGCAACGTCGGACACGTCGAAAGAATGACCACCAGAGTACCTCTCGATATGGCCGGCGAGGGCACCTTCGAGGGTCTTAGGCTTGTCATGCTGTGTACCGCCCGCACCCGACCAGGGGTCCTGTCCCTTCATCCACGATGCCAGGTCTCGCAATTCGATTTTGAACGGAATGAGGATTGCGCTTTCGGCGTGCCCCCGTGGCAACTGCCTCAGTTCGTCCTCCCGGCCGAGGATACGCAGCCTGTGAAGTTGCGCCAAGTACTGCGACAGGGTTGATTTACCCTGCCCCGGGGCGCCTTCCAACACGATATCTGGGCAGTGGTCCGTGAACTGTTCGTCCAAGAGTAGCTCTGCCGCTCCACTGAAGGAATTAGTATGTTGAATTAGAGAGACTACCTCGCCGTGATGTGCTCTTTCGGGATAGGTAAAAGCAGGTGTGATTGCAGCAAGATGTTGGAGGCGTCTCTGGGTTTTAATGTCGTCACTGTCCCGAGCACCCGTCAATCTACGCTTCAGGTGCTCGATATAGCCAAGGACCAGTTGTCCTGAATCTGACTTGCTTGACGTGTTTGGTAGCGCTGCCGGAACGTCGATGTAAAGATTGAGCAGGGAACTGGGTAGAAGCTCAGCTTGCTTGAAACGAATAGTCGATTCGATTTTTGCTTGGTGAGCAAAGTATGCAGTGAGAGCCATTTGTCGGCGCTCTGAATCTTGGCGCGTTCCCAGGTTCTCCCAAAGGAATCGGATCATATCAGAACCGGAAAGTAGCGAGGGGTACCGCAACTTCAGGTCAAATTGGTTATCAAGTCTCCTGTCGAGGTCGTCGCGCCACCAGCAGTACGCTTCGATGGGTACATTTTTTTCTAGATACTTATCAACTTTGTCAATAGTGCCGCTGTCAAGACTCCCGGTTGGGAAAGCATTGGTGATCAGGATGTAACGAGTTGCTCCTCGATCGACCAGCTTCTCGATCTTCTCTTTTTCTCCTTTAATGGCATCAATAATCCACCTGGCGGGGTTATTGATCGTGGAAGGATTACGCGAGAACTTGATCTGAAAGACTGTTTCAAGTCGCCCGCCAGTGCGCGAGGTTGCATCCCTTCCTCCATCGGCCATTCCGATTGGAAAGCATTGGACGTTCTCGTACTCGGTCACCAGAAGGGACTGGCAGAGCATTTGGAACCGCTGGTTCAGAAGCGATTCATAGTTGTAGTCCATTAATCCCCCAACACTCCTATGCTCACCTAGCGTACACAGACGATAGCCCCAGGTGTGGAGCTTCCTCAATCAAGCCTCAGCTGGACGGAGGCGCCCACTCGGTCCAGGCCGTGGCGGCGTGGGAGGCTGCCGGACCATCATGGTGTGTTCGATCAGCTAGACCCAGGCAGTCAGCCATATTTGTGGCCGCGAGTCGTCGGTCGGGGTGGCCGGACTGACACTTCGAATCTGAGGCGAACTCACTGAGCTTCTTCGAGCTGGCCCCCGATCAGGTGACGGTCCACGAAGCGCAACGAGCGATGCCCCCGAGCTGTTGATCGAGATGTCTGACGTCTCAACCACGTTGCTCGGGGGCCTCGTTGGTAATCCACCTGCTCGCCGAACGTGCGCCCGGTCTGCTCAAGGTCCTGCGCGAGGCCGATGCGGACTTCGTCCTGTTGGACGGCACGCTCGCGGAGTGCGACCGAGTCGGCGACGGGCGGGCCGACTACTCCCACAAGCACCGCCGACACGGGGTGAACGTGCAGGTGGTCACCGATCCGGGCGGCTGGCTGCTGTGACTCTCGCCCGCATTGCCAGGCCGGGCTCACGACCTGACCGCTGCCCGCACTCACCGGATCATCCGCATCTGCGAGCGCCAGGGCGTCCCCATCCTGGCCGACCTCGCCTACCAGGGCGGCGGCCCCTGGGCGAGTACCGGCATCAAACGCAGGCCCCTGCAAACTCAGCCTCACCGAGAAGACCGCCAACCGGGCCCTGGCCGCGGCGCGGGCACCGGTCGAACGCGGCGTCGCGCGCCTGAAGTCCTGGCGCATCTTCCGCAGATCCCGATGCAGCCCAAACCGTATGACGTCAATCGCCAAAGCCATCCTCACACGGGAGCGGCAACGTTGAAGAAGCTCACTGAGCGCGTATGGGGAACGCTGCTGCCTGCCCGGAGGCCTGGGACGCCGACCAGGCCGCTCCATCCCTCCTCCGCGGACGACGTGCGGACGGACGGAGCCAGTCTCGGACCGACTCTCGGGTGGACTGTAAATGTGCCGGCTGTGCCTCAACGGGACTGCCTGGGCACCCGATCGCGCCCACTTCACAGTGCAGGCTTTCGGGATCAAGTATCCGATGTGGCTTGAGCGTTCCGGCAACATGCAGTTCCTGCCCACCCCGGACGGCACCACGCTGTACCTCCCCCAAGCTGAGCCCCGTTCTACCCAGATATCACCGCCGCCCGCCGCCACGCGCTACCCGCGCGGCGCAAGGCAGCCGCCGGGAGAATGCCAACTTTGACAGACAAGAGCTGTATCGGTGTGGGCGTCGGTATCCGGGTCCCTTGTCCACCGCTCCAAGGGCCAGTCCGGGCCACCCCTGCACGCGGACACCCGCGCAACGAACTCCCTGATCAGAAACGTCCGCCCCCGGACAAACGCACCACCCGGTGGCGGAGATACACGACCTTCGAGTTATAGGTGCGGGTCTCGACCAGTTCGAGGTCCACCCGGCGCTCGTTCCGGGGGAAGTACGGAATGCCGCCGCCGATCAGGACCGGGTAGACCATGGTCCGGTACTCGTCGATCAGGCCTGCCGCGGACGCCTCGGCGGCGAGAGTCGCGCCGCCGATCGCGATCTCGCCCTCGCCCGGCTCGGCCCGCAACCGCTCGATCTCCTCCGCGAGGCCGCCCGAGAGCAGGCGGGCGTTTCCCTGTACCTCCGACAGCGTGGTCGAGAACACCACCTTCGGGAGCGGGTTCCAGAGCGCGGCCCACTCGCGTTCCGCGTCGCCGAGCGAGGGATCCTGGTCGGCGGTCTCCCAGTACAGCATCGTCTCGTACAGCCGCCGTCCCATCAGGTGGACGTCGACGTCTCGGATCTCGTCGATCCAGAAGCGGAAGACCTCCGGGGCGGGCACCGTCCAGTCGATGCCGCCATCCGGGTCGACGATGTAGCCGTCAAGGGAAATGCTCATCGAATAGGTCACTCTGCGCATCAGAAGTCCTCCTCGGTAGCTGGGTTCGACAGTACGGCCGGTGGCCGTCGGCACAACCTCAGTGCGCCGGATGCAGGGCAGGCCGGTAGACCAGCTCCTGGATGCGACCGTCGAGCGTCCGGCTCTCGAGCAGTTCCAGGTCGAAGTCGGCCGCGCCCTGGAAGATCGGGTCCAGCCCGGTCCGACCGGTGATCACGGGGAACAGCGTCACCTGGACGCGGTCGACCAGACCCGCGGCCATCAGCGCCCGGTTCATCGACAGGCTGCCGTGCGAGCGCAACGGCACCTCGGATTCCTTCTTGAGCCGGGCTACGACGTCCACGGCATCGCCGCTCGCGACAGTCGCGTCCGGCCAGTCGAGGGGGCCTTCCAGCGTGGTCGACACCACCGTCGCCGGGAGGTTCACCATCCGGGTGACCCATGGGTCACGTACTTCGGAATCCTCGGTACTCGCGGCCAGCATCCCCGCGAACGCCCGGTACGTGTTGGCCCCGAAGACCATCCGCTGCTCCTCGCCGTACAGGGCGAGGCGGTGGTCG
Organism: Streptomyces sp. NPDC002156; assembly: GCF_053593675.1. Taxonomy (NCBI): domain Bacteria; kingdom Bacillati; phylum Actinomycetota; class Actinomycetes; order Kitasatosporales; family Streptomycetaceae; genus Streptomyces; species Streptomyces sp. NPDC002156. The sequence goes on from NZ_JBSFDA010000011.1 coordinate 51,836, forward strand.
AGCAGTTCGGGGCCCTGTTTGCCCCAGTAGCCGGTCCAGTCGCCACCGGCGGCGCCGAAGCCGTCGAGGCTGGAGAAGACGTCGAAGGTGTAGGTCGCGGTCATGATGCTCTCCATCACGTGCGGATTGATTTGATCGCGTGTCGGAGATACAGACTGGCGCCCACCGTGAAACTCATCGCCTGCCGTCAGGCGAGTCTGATGCCTGCGGCAATCGGAAGGTGGTCGCTTCCCGTGGCCGGCAGGGTGCGTACGTCGGTGACCGTCGCCGCACGCGCCATCACGTGGTCGATCCGGGAGACGGGGAACGCCTCGGGCCAGCTGAACGCGAAGCGTCGCTCCGACGACTTCATCCGCGACGTGACCGGGTCCAGTCCGCGATCGTCCAGCGTTCCGTTGAGGTCACCCAGCAGGATCACCTCGTCCAGCGTCTCCGCGGCTACCGCCTCGCCCAGCAGTCCCGCGCTCTCGTCCCGGTAGTCGGACGCGAAGCCCGTCGGCCCTATGCGGACCGAGGGCAGGTGAGCCACGTATACGGCGATCTCGCCCCATGGCGTGCGTGCGCCCGCCCGCAGTCCACGGTCCCAGCCCTCCCCGATCCCCTTCGGCCTGATGTCCAGCAGCCGTACGTCCGTCAGCGGGTACTTCGACCACAGGCCGACCGTGCCTTCGACCGCGTGGTGGGGGTACGCCGGGGCCAGGGTTCTCTCGTAGAGCGGCAGCGCTGAGGGGGTCAGTTCCTCCAGGGCGATCAGCGCCGGGCCGGCCTCCATCAGCGCTTTCGCCGTGCCCGCCGGATCAGGGTTCTCGTCGCTGACGTTGTGCTGGATCGCCGTGATGTCAGCCTCCTCACCGTCCCGAGGGAAGAGGGGCCCGCCGAAGAGGTACGTCCAGACGGCCGCCGGGAGCAGCAGCGCCACCAGCGCCGTGGTCGAGCGGCGCAGCAGGGCCAGGAGCAGGAGCACGGGGACCGTCAGGCCCAGCCAGGGGAGGAACGCCTCCAGCAGGCTGCCCAAGTTGCCGATGGCATTGGGTACGGCCCCGTGGAATGCCAGCAGGGCAGCGGTTAGTACCGCCAGCGACGCCAGCACCCGACCGCGTGTCCAGGACGACCTGCCCTTGGCGTCCTTGCCCCACCGCAACCGCCGCAGCCACTGCGACCACTGCGATCGCCGCAACCACCGCACCGGCTTACGCGAACACCACCGTCCGCCGCCCGTTGAGCAGGATTCGCCGCTCCGCATGCCACTTCACCGCCCGTGCCAGCGCCTGGCACTCCACATCGCGGCCGATGGCCACCAGCTGGTCGGGCGTGACGTCGTGGGCGACCCGCTCGACCTCCTGCTCGATGATCGGGCCCTCGTCCAGGTCGGCGGTGACGTAGTGGGCCGTGGCGCCGATCAGCTTCACGCCTCGCGCGTGTGCCTGGTGGTACGGCTTCGCGCCCTTGAAGCTCGGGAGGAAGGAGTGGTGGATGTTGATGATCCGGCCGTTCAGGTTTTTGCACAGGTCGTCCGAGAGGACCTGCATGTAGCGGGCCAGGACCACCAGCTCCACGTTCTCCGTGCGTACGAGGTCCAGCAGGCGCGCTTCCGCCTCCGCCTTCGTGTCCTTCGTCACCGGGATGTGGACGAAGGGGACGTCGTACGAGGCGACCAGTTCGGCGAAGTCCGTGTGGTTGGAGACGACCGCCGCGATGTCCACCGGCAGCGCGCCGATGCGGGCGCGGAAGAGGAGGTCGTTCAGGCAGTGGCCGAACTTGCTGACCATCAGGACGACCCGCATACGGTCCTCGGCCCGGTGGATCTGCCACTCCATGTGGAAGGCGTCACCGATCGCCGCGAAGCTCGCCCGCAGTTTCTCCACCGTCACCGGCGCCTCCGCCGAGAAGTGGACGCGCATGAAGAACAGTCCCGTGTCGTGGTCGCCGAACTGCTGGCTGTCCTCGATGTTGCAGCCGGTCATGAAGAGATAGCTCGACACGGCGTGCACGATGCCCTGCTTGTCGGGGCAGGAGAGGGTGAGGACGTACTGCTCGGAGTACTTCTCGGCGGGGGCCGCGGCCTGGCTGGACTGCTCGTTCATGCCGGACAGGGTCCCATATCCGTCCCGACCGGCCGACTCCCGTCCGCCACCCGGAACAGCCCGACAGGACCGTCCGTCGGAACCGTCCGTCGGAGCCAACGCCCCCTACGCCGAGCGCGTCAGTATCCGCAGTACCTCCAGCGTGCGCGGCGGGGTGTCCGGTTCCTCGCCGTCGCTCGCCGCCAGGCGTACGTGGGCGTCCCGGGCCGCCCGGACCGCCTCCGGCCAGCCGGCGTGGTCGAGGTAGGCCGAGACGGGGGCGTCCGGGCCGACCTGGTGCATGATCCGCAGGACGCGGAGCACGGCGGTGTCGACGAGGGCGGCCTCCTGGGAGTCCCGGAAGATCGTGCCGACGTATTTCTCGGCGGACCAGCTGTCCAGCCAGGTGTCCTCGACCAGGCGGTACACGGCGTCGGTGACGTCCCCGTATCCGTCGACGCCGGCCAGCCAGACGTCTCGCTGGAACACCGGGTCGGAGAGCATGTGCAGCGCGGAGCGCACATTGCTGCGCCAGCGCCACCACGGCATGTCGTTGAGTGGCATGCCGCCCATGGTGGAGGAGCGACGGCCGCGACGGGAAGAGTCTTCCGAACCTTGCACGGTCACCGATCGTACGTTCCCTGTGAAAATGAGAACAACGACCCCCGTAATTCACCTCGGCGTCACCGGATATTGACCAAGGGTCACACCTGGGTTGGCTGTGTGGCGGAATCGTGCGTGCCTATGACCGGCAGGCGACGCCCCCGCAGCACCTTCCGTACCACTCTCCGCGCCCCCTCCAGATTGAGCGCGCTGGCCGTGTGCGCGGCCCTGGCGGCCGGCTGCGGGGTAATCCCGGGCACCTCGGACGATTCCGGGAGCGGCGACATCACCGTCATGACCTGGGCGCCGGAGGACACCAACGCGACCAACAAGCCCGGCATGCCGGCCATGGCGCAGGCGTACGCCCGCTGGATCAACTCCAACGGCGGTCTGAACGGGCGCAAGCTCAAGGTCCTGACCTGCAACGACCACAACGACCGGGTGGCCGCCGCGAAGTGCGCCCGGCGGGCCGCCGACGAGGACGTCGTCGCGGTCGTCGGCTCCTACAGCCAGTTCGGCGACGACTTCCTGGGCCCGCTGGCCTCCGCCGGAATCCCGTACATAGGTGGCTACGGCGTCACCAACGACGAGTTCACCAACCCGATGTCCTACCCGGTCAACGGCGGCTCGCCCGCCCTCCTGGCCGGCCTCGGCAAGGAACTGGCCGCCGTCTGCGGTCCCGTCGCGCTGATCCGCCCCGACACCATCGCCGGCGACCAGCTGCCGCAGCTCCTCGACTCCGGTCTCAAGGCCGGCGGGCACGCCCAGTCGCTGGACCAGCTGGCCGCCGAGGACGCCACCGAGTACGGAACGCAGACCAAGCTCGCCCTCACACGTACGACGGACACGGAGGACGAGAGTGAGGACGAGAAGGAGGGGTGTGTGGTGCCGGCGCTCGGGGACCGCACCAACACCTTCATGGACTCCTTCCGGCGCGACCGCGAGGACTACCCGGACGTGCGCACCGCCACCGTGCTCGGCAGCGTCGACCAGACCGTGATCAACGCGAACGGCGGCAAGTCGGGCCCGTACGAGGACTCGTACATCACCGGCTGGTACCCGGTCGCCAATGACGCCCGCTGGGACGACATGAAGAAGGTCATCAGCGAAGAGGCGTTCGACGACAACCGCATCGACCCGCAGGACGCGGGTGCGCAGACCACCTGGATCGCGTACACCGTCCTGAAGGCGGTCGTCGAGTCACTGGACGGCGAGGTCTCCTCGACCACCGTCCGGCGGGCCCTCGACGACGGCCTCCAGGTCACCACCGGCGGCCTCACCCCGACCCTGCGCTGGCGCTTCGAGGACCTGCTGTCGGTGGTCGGCTTCCCGCGCCTGGTCAACGCGCAGGTGACCCTCCAGGTCGTCCGCGACGGCCGGCTCGTCGCCGCCCGCAAGGGCTTCATCAACACGACGAAGCTCCTGGAGAGCGCGGCGGACGGCTGACCAGCCGGCCCCCGGCAGAGCGGCTAGAGCTGGGTGGACTGGCGTTCCGTCAGGCCGTACGACTTCGCGATCGCGTTCCACAGCTCGGCCGCCTTGGCCTTCTGGGTGGTGGCGATCCCGCTCTGCTTGTTGCCGTTCTGGGTCTGGCTCGTCGTACGGGCCTGGCCCTTCTTGCAGCCGTTCTTGCGGGCCATCTGGTCGGCCCAGGCCGCGTAGTGGTTGTCGGCCGACTGGGACGCCTGCCACGCCTTGGTGAGGGCGGCGGTCAGCTCCGCGTTGTTCGGGAGCTTGTCCACGGGGAGCGACGACAGCCGGGTGACCAGCTCGCCGCGCTGCTGGGCGGCGTCGCGCAGGTCCGTGGCCGCCTGGCCGAGGTTGTCGCAGGACTTGACGTCCGCCACGGCCTTGATCACCGCGTCCCGGCTGTTGTTGCTGGTGGCGAGCAGCTTGTCCAGCTCGACGGCCTGCGCCTGGGCCGGATCGGCGGCCGGTGACCCGGACTCCTCCGGTGCGGCCGAGGTCGCCGCGACGGTCTTGTTGCCCGCGTCGTCGTCGCTGTCCCCGCCCCCGCTGCTCAGCAGGGCACCCGCCCCGACGCCGAGCACGGCGATCCCGATCCCGAGGGCCGCGATGACGGGCACCCGCGAACGTCTGCCCCCACCTCGCCCATCGTGCCGGTCGTCCAGATCGTGGGGCGCGTGAGGCGCGGCGTTCGGGAAGCCGTACGAGGGCTGCTGGGCGTAGGCCGGGGGGCCGGGCTGTTGGGGCTGGATGCGGGGCAGCTGCTGGGTGGCGCCGGCCGGTGCGTCGGCGCCCTGGCCGCCCGGGCCGCCACGGAAGAGGTTGTCGAAGGCGGAGGGCGGCTGACGGTCGTCGGGGGCGCCGTACGGCCCTCCGGGCACCGGCGGGATGTACTGCGTGGCCTCGGCGTCCGGATGGGCGGGGGCCGCCTGCGGCACCCGGCCCAGGAACGTGGTCGCCTCGGCGTTCGTCTCGGGCGGCAGCGCGCCGGGTCCCACGGGCGGCAGGAACTGCGTCGCCGCCTCGTTGACGTGCGCGGGAGCGGGTGCGGGTGCGGGGGTGTGCGCCGCGACCGGCGGGAGGTACTGGGTGGCCTGGTCGACGACCGGGCCGGGGGTGCCGGGAACGGGCGGTATGTACTGCGTCGCGCCCTCGTCGGCGGGCGGCAGCGGCGCACCGGGCGCGGCGGCGTACGGGACGGCCGCACCGCCCTCGGGGGGCAGCGGGGCGGACGGGGCGCCGCCGTACGACCCGTACGGGCCGGCGTGCTGGCCCTGGCCGTACGGCTGCTGCTGGTGCTGCTGCTCCTGGTGCTGCGGCATGGGGGTGCCCCCGGTCGCGGGCGGCAGCGGCGCGGACCCGGCGCCCTGCGGGGCGTGCGGTACGGGGAGGGGGGCGCCCGGGGTCGGCTGGGCGCCGTATCCGGGCTGTTGGGGCCAATCCCCGGTCGCCCTCGGGTCGTTGTTCCACGCCGGTGCCGACGGCGCCTGCTGCTCGGGCTGTTGCTGCGGCTGCTGCGGTTGCGACTGAGGCTGGGCCTGGGACTGGGGCTGGAACTGCCCCTGGGTGCCCCACTGTTGGTGCTGCTGGGCGTCGGGCGCCGCCGGCCAGCCCTCGGCCGCCGGAGGCTGTCCCTGACCCTGCGCCTGGCCTTGGGCCTGGGGCTGCCCTTGGTACAGACCCTGAGGCTGGCCCTGGTTCTGGCCCTGAGATTGACCCTCGTACGGGCCCTGCGGCCGCCCCTGGGCCTGTCCCTGATGCTGACCCTCGTACGGGCCCTGAGGCCGACCCTGGGACTGCCCCTGAGGCTGACCCTCGTACAGGCCCTGAGGCCGACCCTGGGACTGCCCCTGAGGCTGACCCTCGTACAGGCCCTGAGGCTGCCCCTGACCTTGCCCCTGGTGCTGGTTCATGTCCGGGCCCCACGGCTGGCCCCAGGCCTGACCGCCGGTCGGGGTCGGCGGGGGCGGGGGCGGCGCCTGCGCGGGGACGGGCCGGGCGGCGCTTTCCCCCGTCATGCCCGGCAGCAGCGGTTCGCCGCCGTCGGAGGGCAGCACGATGCCTTCGCGCGCCACGCGCGGCGAGGGCTCCTCGCCCTGTCCACTCTGCGTCACCGGGACTCCTACTAATGGGGGACCTTCGGAATCGTCGGTTAACGCTACCGGGTCCCCGGAATCCCTTTCCACGCAGCACTGGACCAGACCACTGCCCCACCAGCGACTCAGCCTCCGGCTGTGTCTCCCGTCACGCCGCCGCCCGCAGATCCATCCGTGCCCCGAACTCCCGGACCACCGGTTCGTCGCGGTACGGCTCCAGGCGCAGCTGCAGGTCTTCCAGATACTCGGCGCCCCGGTTGGAGCGCAGGGTGCCCAGGAGTTCCACCGCGCGCAGACCCGTGTGGCAGGCCTCCTCGACCTCGCGCTGCTGGACCTGTGCCGAGGCCAGCAGCACCAGCCCGATGGCCCGGCGTCGCGCCCGCGTCTCGGGGTGCCCGTCCAGCGACTCCTGCGCGCACCGCGCCGCCGCCTCGGCCTGGCCGAGGTCCCGGTGGCAGTGCGCCAACTCGTCGGCCAGGTAGGCCGCGTCGAAGTGCGCGATCCACGCCGGGTCGTCCCCGGACTCCGGATCGGCCGCCTCCAGGGCGTTCACCGCGCGCCCGGACGCCAGTTGGGCCGCCCGCGCGTCGCCCATCAACGCGTGCCCGCGGGCCTCCGCCGCGTAGAACATGGCCTCCGCGCGCGGGGTGACCCTCCCACGCGCCCCCTCCTGCGCCGCCCGCGCCAACTGCGCGATCTCCCGCGGGTTTCCGAGCTGCGCGGCGAGATGGCTCATGGACGCGGCGAGTACATACCCTCCGTACCCTCTGTCCCCGGCCGCCTGGGCGAGGCGGAGCGCCTGGATGTAGTAGCGCTGGGCGAGCCCGGGCTGACCGGTGTCGACGGCCATGTACCCGGCGAGTTCGGTCAACCGGGCGACGGCGGCGAAGAGATCACGTCCCACCGCCTCCCGGTACGAGCCCGCCAGCAGCCCGGAGACGACGCTGTTGAGGTAGTGCACGACGACCGGACGCACATGCCCGCTGCCGTACTGGTGGTCGAGATCCGTGAGCGCCTGCGTCATCGCGCGCACCGCCGCCACGTCCGACGGCCCCACGCGCGGCCCCGCCTGGCGCGCCACCTGGGAGTCCGGGGACGAGATCAGCCAGTCGCGGCTGGGCTCCACGAGCGCGGACGCGGCGACGGACGAACCGGAGAGGAAGTCCCGCCGGCCCACGTCACTGCGCCACAGCTCACACACCTGCTCGATGGCGCCGAGGACGGTCGGGGAGAACTGGAGCCCGACGCCCGAGGCGAGGTTCTTGCCGTTGGCCATGCCGATCTCGTCGATCGTGACCGTACGGCCCAGTTTGCGGCCGAGGGCCTCGGCGATGATCGCGGGCGCCCGGCCCCGCGGCTGCTGTCCGCGCAGCCAACGGGCCACGGACGTCTTGTCGTACCGCAGATCGTGGCCGTGCTCCGCACCGCACATGTTGACCCGGCGGGCCAGCCCGGCGTTCGAGCAGCCCGCTTCCTGGATGAGCGCCTGCAACCGTTCGTTCGGCTGCCGCGCGACGAGAGGCCTTGCGGCCATGGCGTACCCCCTGTGGCTGCGGTGCCGTGCCCACGCACCGAGTTGACGTGTCTTCCGTGCCCGGGTCCGTTCCGTACAGAGATCCGTACGGCGAAAAGATCCGGCCTTGAAGATCAGTGCCCCGCGCGCATGCCGAAAATGCGAGGCTTGTGAGGATTGCCGGGGTAAAGACGGATGCCCAGCCCCTCACCTGCCTACCCAGCCCCGCCGCGGATCCTCCCGCGCGCCCCCGCACATGCATCCATGCGCCCCAGATGCGGAATCGATGCTCCTCCCCCGCGCATGTGACATGCGTAACTCATGATTCCCACTAGAGTTGAGTTCATCGTGGAAGAGACCATCGCGGGCCCTGATGCTGCCCAAATCCCGAAGCAACGCGGCGAATCCCTCTTGGAAACCGCCGTCCGTTACGCCGAAGAGCGCCACTGGGACGTGTTTCCCGGTACGTGGCTGGAAGCAGTCGACGGGGTGCAGCGCTGCTCCTGCGGCGACGCCGCGTGCGCGCTGCCCGGCGCACACCCGACACGGCCCGACTGGATCACGCAGGCCACGGGCAGTGCGACTGTCGCGCGCCGGCTGTGGACCGAGCAGCCGACGGCGTCGATCCTGCTGCCGACCGGCCACACGTTCGACGCGATCGACGTGCCTGAGACCGCGGGGTTCCTCGCGCTGGCGCGCATGGAGCGGATGGAACTGACGCTGGGGCCGGTGACGTTGACGCCGGATCGGCGGATGCGGTTCTTTGTGCTGCCGGGGGCTTCGGTGAAGGTGCCTGATCTGGTGCGCAAGTTGGGGTGGGCACCGGCTTCGCTTGATCTGGTCGCGCTGGGGGAGGGGGCGTATGTGGCTGCGCCGCCTACTCGGTACGGGTCTCGGGGGGCTGTGCAGTGGGCCTGCCGGCCTACGCCTGCGAATCGGTGGCTGCCGGATGCGGAGGAGTTGATCTCGCCGCTTGCTTACGCTTGCGGGCGCGATCGGTAAGTCGCCTCTTGGGGTGCCTGGTTTCGGTTGTGTGGCGGCTGCGGGCCGGTGGGGGCTGGTCGCGCCCCGCGGCGGAGCCGCAGATCAGACACAGCCCCGCGCCCTAACAACCTCCATCGCACCGTAAAAACCATATGGTGACCGCATGGTCGATGGTGCTGCCGTGCGCGTGCAGGGGCTATGGAAGCGGTTTGGGCAGCAGGTCGCTGTTGCCGGGATCGATCTGGAGTTGCCCGCGGGGAAGTTCGTGGGGCTTGTCGGGCCCAACGGGGCCGGGAAGACCACGACTCTCTCCATGGTGACCGGGCTGCTGCGGCCCGATCAGGGCACCGTGGAGGTCGTGGGGCACGACGTGTGGCGGGACCCCGTCGAGGTGAAGGCGCGGATCGGGGTGCTGCCCGAAGGACTTCGGCTCTTCGAGCGGCTGTCCGGGCGTGAACTCCTCGCCTACTCGGGGCGGTTGCGCGGACTGCCCGGTGCCGAGGTCGACAAGCGGGCCGCCCAGCTGCTCGACGTCCTCGACCTGGCCGGCGCCCGGCACAAGCTCGTCGTCGACTACTCGACCGGTATGCGCAAGAAGATCGGCCTCGCCGCCGCTCTCCTCCACAACCCCGAAGTCCTGTTCCTCGACGAGCCGTTCGAGGGCGTGGACCCGGTGTCGGCACAGATCATCCGGGGTGTGCTGGAGCGGTACACGGCCTCCGGCGCCACCGTCGTCTTCTCCTCCCATGTGATGGAGCTGGTCGAGTCGCTGTGCGACTGGGTCGCGGTGATGGCGGCGGGGCGCATCCGGGCGCACGGGCCGCTGGCCGAGGTACGGGGTGACGCGCCCTCCCTCCAGCACGCGTTCCTCGAACTCGTCGGCGCGGGCGGGCGCGACCACGGGTCCCACCTCGACTGGCTGGGCGGCGGCGCCCGATGAGTACGGCGGGGTCCATCACCCCTGTCGTCGTACGGCTCAAGCTGTCGCTGTTGCGCAACGGGCTGCGGCAGTCCGCCGGGCGGCGGGCCGCGTACATCTCCTCCGTCGTCGTCGTGCTGCTGCTCGCCGCGCTCCAGTTCATCGGGCTGATCGCCCTGCGCGGCGACGCGCACGCCGCGTCCGTCACCGTCCTCCTGCTCGCGGTGATGGCGCTGGGCTGGGCCGTCATGCCGCTGTTCTTCCCCAGCGGCGACGAGACCCTCGACCCGACCCGGCTGGTGATGCTCCCGCTGCGCCCCCGGCCGCTGGTCCGGGCGCTCCTCGCCGCCTCGCTCGTCGGGATAGGGCCGCTGTTCACGCTGTCGCTGCTCGTCGGCTCTGTGATCGCCGTGGCGCGCGGCGGGGCGGCGTACGTCGTGTCGCTCGTCGCCGTCCCGCTCGCGCTGCTCGTCTGCGTGGCGCTCGCGCGGGCCGTCGCCGCCGCCAACATCCGGCTGCTCAGCAGTCGCAAGGGCCGCGATCTCGCCGTACTCAGCGGGCTGGTCATCGCGATCGGGGCGCAGGTCGTCAACTTCGGTGCGCAGCAGCTCAATTCGGCCGGGTTCGGGCAACTCGACCCGGCCGCCGAGGTCTTGGCGTGGGTGCCGCCCGCTTCGGTGATCGGGGCCGTGGACTCGGCGAGCGAGGGGTCGTACGGGGTCGCGGTCGCCCAACTCGCGATCAGTGGCGGGGCGTTGGTGTTGCTGCTGGGGGCCTGGTCGCGGACCCTCACCCGGCTGATGACCTCCCCCGACGGGTCCACCCTGCAGGCCGCGGAGCCCTCCGGTACTCGGGAGCGGGGCTCCGGCGGGCTGGGGCGGCTGCTGCCGGGCGGGCGTACCGGGACCGTCATGGAGCGGAGTCTGCGGTACGCGTGGCGCGACCCCAAGACCAAGGCGGCGTGGGTGACTTCGCTGGCGATCGGGCTGATCGTGCCGGTGTTCAACGCCTTGCAGGGCACCGGGTCGATCTACTTCGCGTGCTTCGCGGCCGGAATGCTCGGCATCCAGATGTACAACCAGTTCGGCCAGGACACCTCCGCCTTCTGGATGGTCGCGATGACGATCTCGTCCACCCGGGACGCGTACGTCGAACTGCGCGGCCGGGCCCTGGCGTTGCTGCTGATCAGCCTGCCGTACGCCACCCTCGTGGTCGTCCTCACCACCGCGCTGCTCGACGACTGGGCCACACTGCCGGAGGCGCTCGGGCTGTCCCTCGCGCTGCTCGGGGCGATGCTGGCGGCCGGGGCCTGGTCGTCGGCGCGGTTCCCGTACTCCATCCCGCAGGAGGGGTACAAGAACGTCGCTCCCGGGCAGTCCGGGCTCGCCACGGTCGCCATCTTCGGCGGCATGATCGGAGCCTCCCTGCTGTGCGCCCCGGTCATCGCCCTCACCATCTGGCTGAACGCCGACTCGGGCGGCGACCGCTGGACCTGGCTGCTGCTGCCGGTCGGCGTCGGCTACGGCGCCCTGCTCACCCTCCTCGGCCTACGGCTCGCCGCCCCACGCACGGCGGGACGCCTCCCGGAGATCCTGGCAGCGGTCAGCAGGGGCTGAACCCCCGGGGCCCCGGCCCGCCCTTCCCCCTGATCCCTGTCACCGCCACTGCCACTGCCACTGTTCGAACTTGCCTGCGGCATAGGGGGTTTGGGCCGCCGATCGCGGGGAGGGAGGGAGTGAACGGAAGCGAGTAAGGGGGGAGCCTGCGCATGGCCAAATGGTTCGGCAGATCCAAGTCCAGGGGCAACGACAAGGCCGGGGACGCGGCGGAGTCCGAGCACCTCGAACCCCTAGGTGTCTCCGACGACCTGCGGCTGGCGTACGGCCGTACCGGCGACCCGAAGCTGCTGCGCGGCTCGATACAGGCCGCCGAACTGGCCGTGGAGGTCTACCCGGTCACCGACTTCCGCCACGCCGCCGCCCTCTCCTCGCTGTGCATGCTGCACCGGCTGAGCTGGGAACGCGACCACGGCACCGCCGATCTGGTCAAGGCCATCGACTACGGCCGCCAGGCCGTCGACAAGTCCCCGCCCGGCGACCCGGAACTCTCCCGGCACATGTCCTCCCTGGCCACCGCCCTCCAGGAGGCCTACGACAGGACGGAGGACGAGGAGTCCATCGACGAGGCCATCGCCCTGTACCGCGGCTGCCTGGACCTCATGCCGACGGGCGGCAGCGCCGAGCGGGCCGAGCAGCGCGTCGGCCAGGTGTCGAACCTCGCCAACTCCCTGCTCCGCAAAGGGCGCAAGAGCCGGGACAGCGACATCCTGAACGAGGCCGTCCAACACGCCCGAGCCGCACTGCGCGACACCCCCGACGACCATCCGATGCACGCGGTGCGTCTCGTCAACCTCGGCGGAGTCCTCCTCGGGCTCGTCCAGACCGGCCGTCCCGAACACATCGGCGAGGCCGAGGAGATGTACGCGCGCGGGCTGCGGGAGTTCCCGGCCGGCCATCCCGTGCGCCCCGGTATGGAACAGACGCTCACCATGATCAAGGGCCTGCGCAGCCAGTTCGGGATCTGACCGTGCCGGATCAGCCTTCCCTGGTCGAACTGACGCTGCTCGTCGAGGACTTCGCCGGGCCGGACCACTGGCAGTGGGTGCTGGTGGCGCCGGACGGCGAGGTCCTCGCCCGGCACGAGGTCCGCCTGGACCCGACCGGCCCCCTGTACGAGGCATTCCTCGACCTGCCCGGACATCTGCGCCGGCACGCGCCCCCGGACGTACGGGCCGCGCGGGAACAGGAGATCGTCCGGGAGGTGGGTGCGTGGATCGGCACGGAGGTCCTCGGGCCGGTCGCGCCCGCGCTGCTCGCGGCGGCCCCGGCGGTGGTACGGGTCGTCGTGCCGACGGACGTACCGGGCGCACGGCGCCTGATGTCCGTACCCCTGGAGCTGGCGCACGCGGACGGGCGGCCACTGGCCGTCCAGGACGTGACCCTCGTGACGCAGTGGGGTGCGGGCCGCGCGGCCGGGGAGCGGGGTGACAGTCCGGTGCGGGTGCTGGCGCTGTTCAGTCTGCCCGAGGGCAGCCGGGCGCTGAACCTGCGGCGCGAACGGCTCGCGCTGACACGGCTGTTCACGGAGGCGGCGAACGCCGGGCGCGCGGTGGAGATGCACACGCTGCAGTACGGGGTGACGCGCGAGCGGCTGCGTGCCGTACTGGCGGGGCCGGCCGGCTGGGACCTCGTGCACGTCTCCGGCCACGGCAGCCCCGGCGAACTCCTCCTGGAGACCGACGCCGGGCACCCCGACCGGGTCCGCGCGCCCGAACTCGTCGACCTCCTCACCGCTGCCCGTGACGTCTCCCTCGTCACCCTGTCGGCGTGCTGGTCGGCGGCGGCCCCCGGTCCGGTCGAGGCTTCCGGCGGCTCAGGGGAACCGGTCGTCGGGGCTGTCGCCGGGGATCTCGTCGAGCGGCTGGGGTGCGCGGTGCTGGCCATGCGGTACCCGGTGGAGGACGGGTTCGCGACCGCCCTCGCCGAGCGGCTCTACCGCCAACTGGTCGTCGAGGGACGGGTATTGCCCCGGGCGCTGGCGGGGGTGCTGGGTGAGTTGGCAGGGGAGGCGGACGGGGTGCCCGGTTCCGCACTTCGGGCGGGCACCCCGGCGCTGTTCGGGGCGCGGGCGGTGGGGCTGACGCTGAACGCGCCGACGGGTCGCACGGACGCCTCCGGTCAGGATGCATCCGGCCTGGATATCACCGTTGCCCAACTACCTCCCATACCCGAGCACTTCGTCGGCCGTGTCGCTCTCCTCGCTCGCGCCGGCGCCGTACTGGCCCCCCGCAGCGGGCTGGGCGGAGTGCTGCTGCACGGTATGCCCGGGGCCGGAAAGACCGCGTGCGCACGGGAGTTGGTCGCGACGCACGCGCACGCCTTCGAGCGGACCGTCTGGTTCACGGCTCCCCAGGAGCAGGACCACCACCGGTACGAGGAGGCGGTGCTCGCCTCCTTCGCGCTGGCCCTGGAAGAGGCGGTGCCCGGGCTGCGCTGTCTGCATCTCCTGGAGGCGGCCGACGGGTCGGCGACGGAGTTCGTGGCCGCCGTCTCCTCGTGGCTGGAGCGGGAGCGCGTACTGCTGGTCATCGACGGCATCGACGCCCTGCTGACCCCCGACAGGGCCTGGCGGGACCGGCGTTGGGGAGCTCTGGTCGGTGCGCTGTCCGATCGGTCCGGGGCCGGGCGGGTGATTCTGTGCGGGCGGGTGCGGCCGGCCGAGCTGGGGGCGCGCGTACGGACCGAACCGGTCAACCTGCTGACCCCCGACGAGGCCCTGCTGCTCGCCCGCGAACTCCCCCACCTGGCCTGGCTGATCGACGGACGGCTCCCCGGTACGACACCCGCGGCCGCCCGCCGACTCGCCACCCGTCTCCTCGAACTGGCCCAGGGCCACCCGAAGTTGCTGGAGCTGGCCGACGCCCAGGCCGCCGATCCGGAGCGCCTGGAACGGCTGCTGGCCGCCGGAAACCGGGCGGCGGAGGCATCCGGCGACGACGAGCATCTGCGCGTACTGCGCGCCTGGTCCGACGGTGTCGCCGCCGAACTCGCGCCCGTCGACCGCGACTTGTTCCACGTCCTGTGCTGCCTCGACGAGACCGACCGCAACCAGGTGGCCGTCGACCACAACTGGCCCGACCTGCGCGCCCAACTGGGCCATCCGGACACGCCGGTTGACGCGGCCCTGCGGACACTGGTGGCCCACGGGCTGCTCACCCCGCGCCCTGGACAGTCGTACGAGATCCAGGCCGCCGTGGCCGCCGAGGGGCGGGCGCGGGCCGGTGCGCGGGTCCGGGAGCTGGTCGACACGCGGCTGTCGGGATACTGGCTGCGGGTGTTCGAGATGGCGTGGACCCGCGAGGGCACCGACGCCGAGAATGCCCGGCTGGCCGGGCCGCTGCTGACGCTCGCCGCGCTGTCCGCCGCGCCCTATCTGCTCCGGCTGCGACAGGAGTCGTCCGCCGCGGTACTGCTGGAGGCCGTGCTGCGCCGGGACACCTCGGCCCCGACCCGGGCCCGAGTGCTGCCCCTGCTGCGCAGGATCGCGACCCGCGCCGCGTCCGCGCCGGGCACCGGGGTCGTCCCGCCGACGGACGCGCTCGCCCGGATACTCGGCGAGATCGACCCGGCCGCCGCCGAACGCCACGAACGGGCCGCCCTGGCCTCGGCGTCGGCACGCGGCGACCACTCTGCCGCCGCCTCCGCGACCAGCGGCCTGGTCGCCCTCTGCGTACGCACCGGACGCCTGACCGAGGCACTCGCCCTCGCCGAACAGGGCGCCGAACACGCGCGGTTGGCCGGCCTGGGCACCTGGACGACGCTCCTGTACGAGGTCCAGCGCCTGCACGTCCTGTCGGAGACCGACCGGGCAGGCGAGGCCCTGGCCGAGGCCGACGCACTGCACCGGCGGATGCGTGACGTGCCCCGGAGACGCGGGCCGGGCGAGGGAGTCGACTGGTGGGAGGTCTGGGAGGAGCTGTGCGACACCGGGCAGCGCGCCGCGATCGAGGCCGGGGAGTGGCGGCGGGCCCTGGAGTACGCCGACGACCTGAGCGCCTCCAAGCGGGCGCGCGGCGCGCCGGTCACCGACCTCGCGGCGGCCCGGCTGCCCGCGTACATGCCGTTGCTGCGCCTGGGCCGTACGGAGGACGCGCTGCGGCTGCTGGACGAGTGCAGGCAGGTCTTCGAGGACGCCGGGGACTTCCTCTCCCTGGGCGAGGTGTTCGGGGCGCTCGCCAATGTGGCGGACGCGCGCGGACACGGCGAGGTGGCGATCGCACGGGAGCGGGACAGCCTGCGGTACGCCTACCGGGCGGGCGTTCCGCCGGTCGTCGCCGTCGGGCACGCCAACCTGGGCACGTATCTGCACAGCCACGCACGGGACGCGGCGGGCGCGGTCGCCCACCATCTCGCGGCGGCGCTGCTCGCCACGCTCAGCGGGGGCGGCCGGACGATGAACGCGGCGCAGTCCCTCGCGGGCGACCTCCAGGAGTTCGGGGCGGATGGCGTGGCTCAACTGCCCGCCGGGGTCGAGGAGTTGTGCGCTCGGGTGGCCGAGGTGCCCGGGGTGGCCCTGGACCGGCTGCTCGCCGGCCTGGACCCCGGGCTCGTCCGGGCCCGGGAGTCGCTCGACGCGCTGGTGCGGGAGGCGAAGGACGGGGTAACGGGGGCTGACCGGCTCGGCGCCGTGCGGGCGGCGGCCTGGGGCATGCTCTGGGAGCCGGTGCTCGCGGCGCTGGTGGCCGCCGAGCGGCGCAACACGGCGGCGAAGGTGAAGCTGCGCCAGCACCTCGCCGAACTCGCCGCGATGAACGCGATGTTCGGGCCGCTGGCCGACGTACTGGGCCGGATCCAGGGCGGTGAGCGCGGGCCCGGTGTGCTCTTCGGGCTGGGGCCCCTCGACGCCCCGGTGGCGCGGCGCGCCCTCGACGCGCTGGCCGGCCGGGTGACCGTACCCGTCGAACTGTGGACCGCGATGTATCTCGGCATCGCCCTCGGCAGCTTCGTCGCCTCCGCCCTCGACCGGACCGGGACGGGGACCGGGACCGGGACCGGGACCGACGAGGTGACCCGCGAGAACCTGGACGGGTTCGCCGCGGATCCGCTGCTGGCGCCGATGTCCACGGTCCTGGAACGGATCCTCTCCGGCGAACGCGACCCCCGGCTGGCCACCGGCCTGCAACAGCCCACCCAGCGGGCGGCGGTCGCCGCGGTGCTGCACTACCTCAACGAAGCGGAGGAGACGTCCCGTTGACCGGCCATCGAAGGGCTGTGGCCTGGGATACTGCGCGTATGGCGGACGCCCCGAAGATCAACGACGTACGGCTCGGCGACAACGGCGTACTGGAGTTCTACGACGGCACGGCGTGGGTCGTGTACCCGGACGTGCCGGACGACGACGGGCCGCCCCAGGCCCTGACCAAGGACTCCCCCGTCGACGAGGACCGGCCCAGATGACCACCGCCCCGCCCCCGCCCGACCCCGGTATGGTCACCCCCTTCGACGCCCTGCCCTCCCCCCTCGACGCCGTGCCCGAACTGCGGGCCGCCGCGCGGTGGATGATCGCCTCGTTCGGTGTCGTCGGGGCCGCGCTCGTCGGCGGTGGGCCGCTGGTGGCGGTCGGGAAGGTGCACGGGCTGGGCGAGGCGCTGGTCGCGGGCGGCGCACTGCTCGTCGCGCTCACCGGGGTGTGCCTCGCCGTCTGGCAGGTCAGCCGGGTGCTCGTACCGCCGATCACCACCACCGCCACGCTCAACACCCCGGCAGCACGCGGCCTGCGCGAGCTGATCGACGCCTCCCCGGCCGACTTCTTCGGCTCCGCCGCCACCGACATCGACGACCTCCTGCGCCACCGCGCCGTCGCCGTGAACATCCACCGCGCCCTCACGACGGAGTCCGACCCCACCCGCCGGGCCCACCTCCACCGCCACCTGGACCGAGCCAAGACCAACATCACCCGCACAGACCCCTTCGTACGCTGGCTCCTCGCCATGGCCCACGTCTGGCAGATCCGCGTGGCCTTCCAGGAGGCCCGCCGCTGGTGCGTGCTGGCGGTGACCCTGGTGGCAACGGGGGCGGTGGCGTTCCTGACGGTGACGGGCGGGGGCGGCTGAGCCCGTCCCCACGGGCAGGGGCGGCTGAACCCGTCCCCACGGGCAGGGGCGGCTGAGCCTGTTTGTGGGTGGCGCGGAGCGCCCCCACAAGGGGCGCGGGGAACTGCGCGACCAGCCCCCACCGGCCCGCGGCCAAAGAACCACCTGCCGAGCGAAGCGCTAGCGCGTCAGCACGCCGTCCAAGAACGGCTCGATCGCCGCGCGCCACGCATCCGGCTGGTCGTAGTGCACGATATGCCCCGCATCAGCCACCTCCGCATACTCCCCCCGAGGCAGCACCCGAACCATCTCCTGCGCCTCCGCCCGCCCCAACTCCCCATCCAGCCCCCGCACAACAAGCGCCGGGCACTGAACCTGCGTCAACTCCTCCCAGTGCGCGTCGAACACCCACGTCTCCCGGGACTTGAGCATCTGCTCCGGCTCGAAGACAGGACGCCAGCCGTCGGCGGACTCCTGCATCACCTCGGCGTAGAACTCCCCACGCGACGGAGTCGGCCGCTCCACCCAGGGATCGTCCTCGCCGAACCACTTGCGTACGTCGGCGAGCGTGGCGAAGGGCACCGGCCAGGCCTTGAACCAGTCCTCCCACTCCCGCTGGGAGGCCCCGCCGAGCGCCGAGGCCCGCATGTCGCAGATGACCAGAGCCCGCACCAGGTCGGGACGTTTCGCCGCGAGCTGCCAAGCCGTCAGGGCACCCATGGCGTGGCCGATAAGGACGACCGGCCCGAGGCCGAGCTGCTCGATCGCCGCTTCGGCGTCCTCGACGTACGCCTCACGGGTGTAGATGTCACCGGGCGGACGATCGCTCTGGCCGTGGCCGCGCTGGTCCAGTGCGACGGCCCGATGCCGCTCGCCCAGCCAGCGGGCGGCGGACGCCCAGTGCGAGGCACGGCCCATGAGCCCGTGCAGTAACAGCACGCCGGGGGCTCGCTCGGGCTCTCCCGCCCGGGCCTGGTCCCCTCCGGCCTCTCCCGTCTCTCCGGCCTCTCCGGATTTGGGAGGGTCGGCGAACTCCCAGGCGGCAAGGCGCACGCCGCCTGCTCCGGTCACGTCGATACGCCGCGCCACAGTTCCTGGCACCCCCCTAGCTATCGAAGTTTCCTCTGCCTGGTTCCTCTACCGCCACAGATTATCGAATGGCTATTCGAAAATGCGGTCTCCGGCCGCAACACCCCTCGTTCGAGTGACCACGTTCCAGGAATGATCCGCGCGGCCGGGGGGAGATCTTCTGCGGGAGGCGGACCGCTCGGGGAAAGCGGTCCGTAGGGGATGACCCTGGGAGCTCGGGGCTCCGGGTCAGCACAGGGGAGGACAGGCCCCGGCGCCACTTGGCGCCGGGGCCCTCTTCACGTCCGCGGCACATCCTCACGCTCCCCCTCCCCCGCCGGGCGGCACCGCTGCCGCGCCCGGCGAAGAGCCCTCAAGTCATATGCCTCTCGCGACAGCGTGGCACGCGAAGCGTCCGAGCGCTGCGATTCCGCACACTGAATCTTGGATTGGCGCCCCGGAGCGGCACGGACCCCGGGACGCGGCAAGTTCCCCCTCGGCCACAGCAGTTGCGATCACAGGAGTTGATCGCGGGAGTTGATCGCGGGAGTTGATCGCGGGAGCGACGGCGCCCCGGATCAGCGCTTCGCCACGAACACGTGCGAGGCCACCTCCGCCTCCAGCTCGGCCGCCTCGCCGCCGCTGCCGACCAGCACCCCGCCGGCCGCCTCCGTCACGCTCACCACCGAACCGGGCTGCACACCCGCCCGGCGCAGCGTGTACATCAGCTGCGCGTCCGTCTGGATGGGCTCGCCGATCCGGCGTACGACGACCGTCTTGCCGTCGACACCCGGGTCGAGGTCGGCCAGCGAGACCATGCCCTCGTCCAGGAAGGGGTCCGCGCCGTCCTTCTCGCCCAGCTCCTCCAGGCCCGGGATCGGGTTGCCGTACGGCGACTCCGTGGGGTGGCGCAGCAGTTCGAGGACGCGGCGCTCGACGGCCTCGCTCATCACATGCTCCCAGCGACACGCCTCCGCGTGGACCTGCTCCCACTCCAGGCCGATCACATCGACGAGCAGGCACTCCGCGAGGCGGTGCTTGCGCATGACGCGGGTGGCGAGGCGGCGGCCCTCGTCGGTCAGCTCCAGATGCCGGTCGCTGGCGACCGCGACCAGACCGTCTCGCTCCATCCGGGCCACGGTCTGGCTGACCGTCGGGCCGCTCTGGTCCAGCCGCTCGGCGATCCGGGCGCGCATGGGGACCACACCTTCCTCCTCCAGCTCGAGGATGGTGCGGAGATACATCTCCGTCGTATCGATCAGTCCGGACATACGTGCCCCTTGATGAGATGTGCCGGAGGCTCGACGGCTCCGGCGCGTGCGCTGGCCCTGGCTTCAATTCTGACGCATACCACTGACAACCGTGCCGCCGCGTTGAAACCACACGGTTACGGATCCCCGTGGCCGGGTAGACAGTGCGTTTCACCGAGGGTACGGGGGCGGCGGCGACAACGGCGGACGGTCGTGTTGACAGGGCACTGGTCCAGACCTCACCGTGATCGGCGGCACGGACCGACAGACGACCGACAGCCGACCGTCAGGCCGATCTCCCGAAGGGTTCACCGATGAGCGACAGCAAGCCTGCCGACCAACTGGCCGGACAGTTCCTCGACGCCGCGATCGACCTGCTGCGGCGGGTGCGCGACGAGGAGGCGGAGGCCGTGACGGCCGCCGGCACGCTCATCGCCGACACCGTGGCCGCCGGGGGCCGCCTGTTCGCCTTCGGCGCCGGGCACTCCTCGCTCGCCGCGCAGGACATCGTCTACCGCGCGGGCGGTCTCGCCCTGATGAACCTGCTGGCGGTACCCGGCGTCGTCGGCGTCGACGTCATGCCGGCCACCCTGGGCTCCGCCCTGGAGCGCGTCGAGGGCCTGGCCACGACCGTCCTGGACACCTCTCCGCTGCGCGAGGGCGACGTACTCGTGATCATCTCCCTCTCCGGCCGCAACACCCTCCCGGTGGAAATGGCGCTGCACGCGCGTGCCCTCGGTGTGCGGGTCATCGGCGTGACCTCGGTGGCGTACGCGACGGAGACGACGCCCCGCAACGCCTCGGGCACGTTCCTCAAGGACCACTGCGACGTCGTACTGGACTCGAAGATCGCCCCCGGCGACGCCGTACTCACCCTCGACACCGTCCCGGCGCCCTTCGCGCCCGCGTCCACGGTCGTCACCTCGGCGGTGCTCCAGTCGGTCATGGCGACGGCGGCGGGCATCCTGGCGGACCGGGGCATCGAGCCCCCGCTGCTGCGCTCCGGCAACGTGGACGGCGGCCACGACTGGAACGCCCGCATCCTGAAGCAGTACGGCGACCGGATCTTCTACGAGCGCTGAGCCGCGCGGTTACGGGGCAGCCGACCGGTTACTTGCCGAGGCCGGCCAGGTCCAGAGCCGCCGCTATCCGTACGGCCACGTCCTCCGCGTACACGGCGTCCGTACGTTCGAACTGGGTCCGTCCGCCGCCGCGCAGGAACGTCACGACGCCCAGGGTGCGCCCCCGGCTGCGCAGCACCGCGCACAGCGCGTGGACCGTGTCCGGCGGCCACCGTCGCTGTACGGCCCACGCGCGGGCCTGCTCGACGCCGTACGACCCCGCGCTCGCCCGCACCGACCCTGCCCGCTCCACGCACTGCACGGCGGGGTGCGCGTCGCCGTAGCGCACCGGCAGTCCGGCATGCCCGGCGAGGACGCTGGGCCCGGGCGCACCGGAGGGCGTGGCGGCGGCACGGACCAGCCGTACGGGACCCTCGCCGTCGCCCGCGGAGTCGGCGGAGCCATCGCCCGCCGTACCGCCGATGACGGCGATCCGGTCGATGAGCGCGTGGTCGGCGAAGCCGGCGAGGGCGAAGTCCAGGTGGACGGTCGCGGCCTCGGCGGGGTCCTCGCACTCGGCGGCGGCACGCGCGGCGCGGTGCAGCTGGTTGGTACGGAACCGCAGCTGAGCCGCCTCCTGCTCGCTCAGCTTGGCCTCGGTGATGTCCTGGAACAGCCAGCCCACCCCGAGCGGAACCGGTTCTTCGGTGAGCGGCGAGGCCAGCCGCAGGAACCCGCTCCGCCAGCAGCGCCGCTTCTCGCCCTCGGCCGTCCGGACGGTCACCCACATCTCGGCGGGCGCGGGCGGCGCGCCCTCGGCGAGGACGTGCGTCAGCGCGCTCTCCAGCTCCTCGACACCCTGCGCGAGCAGCTCGCCGAGAGGCCGCCCAAGGACGGCCGTACGCCCGATGCCGAGCGCGCGGGCGGCATGCGAGTTGACGACGGCGGGCCGCAGATCGACATCGACGAGGACAACCCCCCAACTGGCGTCCTCGAAGAGAGCCTCACTCAACGCGATCGACCGCTCAAGGTCTATCTGCGCGTGCACCTCGCTGAAGGCGCAGTACAGCCCGGCGGGCTTGCCGTCGGGCCCGCGCACGGCGGCGGACTGCGTACGCACGAGCACGCGCCCCCCGTCTTTGGTCAGCAGCGCGAACTCATGCACCTGACGCCCAGGGGCGTGCATGGCGGACAGCAGCCGCCCCTCGATGTCCTCGGCGTCGGCGCTGCGCACGGCCCATCCGGCGAACCCGTGCCGCCCGACGGCCTCCTCCGCGGTCCAGCCGAGAATCCGCTCGGCCTCCCGGTTCCAGTGCGTGACGACGCCGTCGGCGTCGAAGGCACACAGGGCGGCGTCCATGCCGTCGAGAAGGGCCGCGAGCAGGTCGGACCCACCACCGTCGGAACCCACCGGGCCGTCCGAACCCACCGGGCTGTCCGGGCCGTCCCTCTCGGGCTCGTCCGGCCCCAGCTCGTCGGTGGTCCCACTACGCCGGGAAGCACTCACCTGGACCCCCTGCAGGCTGCGTCCGCACGTACTGCGCGACGGTTCGCTCACTCACCATCATTCAACTCGAACGTGACGCAGCACACATCGCGTTCCCCCAAGATTGATGGAAATCGTTGTACGGCGGAAATTCGCCGTAGTCCGGGAACAAGCCCCTCTTGCCCCTCCCGCCCCCGGACCAAACCGACCATCCGGAATGTCCGGGCCTTCAGGTTCCTGCTCCGACCAGCCGCAGATCGACCCAGAGGTCGCTCTCCCCGTCCAGCACATACCGCTCGACCTCCACGAACCCGCGCTTGAGCGCGAAGGACAGCCCGTCGTGGTTGGCGGCGAGTACGACGGTCTCGATCGCCCCGGCCCCGAGTTCCCGCGCAAGCGCGAGCCCTCTCACGTACATCTCCGTCCCGAACCCGCGCCGCCGAAAACCGGGCAGCACGCGCGCGATGACGGTGGCGACGGCTGGATCACCGTCCCCGGCGGGAGGCCGAACAGTGGAGCACCCGACGAGGGCGTCCCCGAGATACGCGACTTCCAGCCGATTGCGAGCACTGCGCACACGTACCTCGTCGAGGGACAGGGCGGCGGGCGGAACGATCAGGTTGTGGACGTACTGCCAGTCGCGAAGCACGACCTCGTCGACATCGGCATCGACATCGGAGCCACCCACGGAGACGATACGAAGATCAGACACGGCGCCAGAAAATCGCACACTGCGGGCACCCGTCAACGCTCCGCGTCCCGCGCGGTAGCGTGCCGATCATGGCGGACTGGGACATACGACCGGCGTCGGCATCGGACATCGAGCCGATAGCGGAACTGCGGGCGGTGGTGATGCGGCCGGACCTGGAACGACTCGGCCGGTACGACGACCACCGCGTCCGGCAGCGCTTCCGGGACGGGTTCGACGCGGCCCACACCTGGATGATCGAGGTGACCGACGAGTTCGCGGGCTGCGTGGCCCTGCGCCCGGCCGAGGACGCCCACTGGCTGGAGCACTTCTACTTGGACCCACGCTTCCAGGGCACAGGCATCGGCTCGGCCGTACTGCGCGAGTTGCTGGAGCGCTGCGACGGCACGGGGGTCCGGTCCGTCCGCCTGAACGTCCTCCAGGGGAGCCCGGCTCGACGGCTGTACGAGCGGCACGGGTTCGTGGTGGAGAGCGAGGACGCGGTGGATGTGTTCATGGTGCGTGAGCGGGTGTGACGGGCGATGAGGACGGCTCGCGCGTGATCGGGCGCGAGGCGGCTGTGCGTATCGTCGAGGAGGAGCTGGAGCGCGAGCGTCAGAAGTGGTCGACGCTGGGCGTGGACCCGGTACGCGTGGTGGTGACGGGTGCCAAGGAGCATGAGCTGGTGTGGCTCGTCTCGTCCCAGTCCGAGGAGTACGTACGCACCGGGGATTTCAGCGCGATGCTGATCGGCAGCGGCCCGTACCTCGTCGACCGCGTCGACGGAGGGCTGCACGTGATCGGGTCCGCCGCCATGGCGGCCGGGGAGTGGGAGACGGACTACCGCGTCCGCATCCGAGGCCTGACCGTCCGTACGTCCGTGGACGACCTGCACGACGAGATACGCGAACTCGCCGCCGCACGGGGGCGCGTGCACGCGGTACGCGCCCTGCGGCGGAGGCTGCCGGTGCTGTCCCCGGCGCGGGCCCTCACGTACGTGAGCGGATTACTGGAGAGCGGCTCCGCACCGGCCGACCTGGTGGCCGTAGCCGCCGAACAACTCGTCGCCCCCATCAACCCGGTGCTCGGCGTGAGCACGATCCGCCCGGGCAGGCCCATCAGTCGATGACCGCGGTGGCCTCGATCTCGACCAAGTGGTCGGGGATGTCGAGTGCCGCCACACCGATCATCGTGACCGGCGGGACCGGGGTGACGCCCAGTGTCTTGGCCGCCCGGGAGACGCCTTCCAGGAGCGTGGGCATCTTGTCGGGGGTCCAGTCGACGACGTAGAAGTTCAGCTTCGCCACGTCGTCGAAGGTGGCGCCGGCCTCGGCAAGGGCGGTGCCGACATTGACGTAGGACTGCTCGACCTGTGCGGCGAGGTCGCCTTCGCCGACGGTGACGCCATCGGCGTCCCAGGAGACCTGCCCGGAGACGAAGACCAGCTTCGATCCGGTCGCGACCGACACCTGCCGGTAGACGTCGATCTTGGGCAGTCCTTCGGGGTTGAGCAGGGTGATGGCCATGTGCCTGTCCGCCTTCCTTCTTCCTTAGCTCTCTTGTGGTTACTCAGGAACCGTAGGAGAGTGAGCGCCGACATGGAAGAACGCACTTTTCAGTGACTGGGGAACCAGATGGTGACCAAGCAGTTCAGCGGCTCACCCGAGGACGCGGACTTGCGACGCGCGGACTCGCTGGCCCGCGAGATCTTCTCCGACGTAGCCAACAAATGGGCCCTGCTGATCATCGAAACCCTCGGCGAACGCACCCTGCGCTTCAGCGAGTTGCGGAACGAGGTGGAGGGCGTCAGCCACAAGATGCTCACCCAGAACCTGCGGATGCTGGAGCGCAACGGCCTGGCGGAGCGGAAGGTGTACCCGACCGTGCCGCCACGGGTCGAGTACACGCTGACGGAGGCGGGGCAGGGGCTGCGGGCTACGGTCGACGGGATGTGCGACTGGACGCATCAGTATCTGGGGCACATCGAGGGGGCTCGGCGGCGGTTCGACGTCTGACATGGGGCACACGCCGCGCTCACTGATCTGGTTTCCCTGTTCAGGTCAACTTGATGGATCGGTGGTAGGTGGGGCCGTGTTCACAGGCTGTCTGACCGCTGGAGTGGCCGCCGGGGATGCGAGGTGTCGCTGAAGGTCGACGTGGCGGAATTGGTAGACCGATCCAGCTTGCCGTAGCACTCCACGGTGCCTGTGAGCGTCGTCGAGGAACGCCATTACGTTCCAGGGGATCCTCCACCGCAGGACCAGGTAAAGGCGGATCAGGGTGAACCGTCCCCAAGCAGTTCTGTTCAGCCCGAGCGCCAGACCGATGGCGGTTCCCACCCAGAATCCAACCCCGCTCGCGACGGAGAACGAATAGCTACTCAGGTCGAAATTTGCATTGGCCGAGCCATGACCCAGCATAATTCCCGGAGCAAGCAGAAGCCCTCCACCAAGGACAGGAGCGAGGAGGAACTGCGCACAACTGCGCCTGTCTTCGCGGAAAACAGCCCTCGGCGAGGCAGCCGTGCGAGCGTCGGCAGGAATGGCCGTCAACCCCATGATGATGGCGCAGATGGACAGGGCAACAGCGGCCCAGGTGACGCCTACCAACCAATCGAAGCCCCAGGTCACCAGCAGCCCGGCGGTTAGTGCACACAGTAGACTCACAATGAAAGTATGCGAGTTGAAGGACAGGCGCAGGCGCCTTGCAGGGGCAAAGCGGCTCCTCAGCCGCGCAACACCATCAATGACAAAACTGAGCGCGATGAGGACCCCGATGACCAGAAAGCCAAAGGGCCCGGCCACAAACAGCCACCGGAAGTCTTCCCAAGAGCGGACCTGATGGTATATCTGTTTATCGGCGATGAATTCCGGAAAGATTCCAAAGCCACTGAACCAAGGACTTAATAATTGCTCATAGAGCCACGGGTCTTCGTCGATCGGGTCGAGCGCACGTACATCGCTAGCGATGTACCCCGCAACCGATAGCACGAGCGTAACCAAACTGACGGTGGATGCGGTCAGGATCGTGAGTACTGGGGCGGGGAGGGCGAACCTCAACTCCCACCACGCAATGTCGACCCGCCCGTACCGTCGGCTCTCCAGATGTTGGGCGAGCTTGCACAGGATGTGTTCAGCTCGGGCGGGCGTCCAAGGACAAGGGCGATGGGAGTGCGAGCGGTAGGCCGCAGGCACAAAGGCGTTCAACAGATGGGTTCGCAAGGCTCTTTCGTCGGGAAAGCACTCCTCGTTGCAGAGTTCGGCGGGGTCGGGCAGACAAGGACCAGCTTCGTCGGGGCGCGGGTTGTAGATGGTTCGGGCCAGGAACAGCGCCAAGGGCGTGACGAGAACTCTTGCAAGCGGCGAATGGCGAGTCAGTTGCTCCAAGACCGGATTCCATCGGTCGGCGGCCGGTGCGCCTTCGCCACCCGCGTCTCGGCGCAAATAAGCGGCAACTACGTCCCGCGTGAGCGGCTCAAGGACGATGCCCGCGGCACCGTTGAGGCGCTGGGGGACACCAGTGTCCGGTCGCAGCGCCTCACCGTACTCGGCACTTCGGGAAGAAAGAACCACGGGACGGCCGGGGGGAAGGGCTGCGTTGATGGCCACAAGCGCGTTGCTGCGGATGGAGGGCGCGATCTCGTCGAGCCCATCCAGAATCGGGAGGATCATTCGGTTGTCCAGCAGAGCCCGGGCCGCATTCTGCCGGTCTTGTTCGGTGGCGTGCTGGCGCAGGGCGGGATAGTCAGTCGTGAGCCGGTCCGCCATCCAGGACTCCAGGCCCTGGGCGGGGTTCCACGACGCAATCGGGAAGATGACCGGAACGGGGTCCCCTGGAGTGCGGCGGTCGAGCAGGCCAAGCAGGAGGACAACGAGCAACATGGTCTTACCGGCCCCGGGTTCGCCCAGAACTAGCAGGCGGCGGCCAGGGGCTCGGCGGGTAAGGACATCGGTAATCTCGGAATCGGTGCCGGCAAGGCCGTCGGGAGACAAGGCCCACTGGGTCTCGCGGCCATGGCGGGCAGCCATCTGGAGGAGCAGCGGCCAGGGCTCCACCAGGTTCTGGTCGGCAGGGCGCCAGGAAACGGGCAGCGGGTAGGGGTCGTTCAGTCGACGCAGTTGGGCTTCAGCTTCCCATTGGCCGCGTACAGCCAGCGCCAGTCTGTCCGCGATGTCACCAATCGTCATCTCGCCCGCATGCTCACGCCGGTCAGCCCGGTAGCTGAGCCAGGAGACCGCGAGCGAGCCCACGCCGACGATCAACCCCAGAGCGCTCAAGCCGAGACTGAACACTCCGGTTGTCGCACCGAGGTCGAGATCCTCATTCCGCGCCTCGCGTGCTGTCCACCACACGCCGGCCAAACCAGCACACGCCGACACCAGCCCAACAGCCAACAGCAACTGCTGAACCCATGAAGTCCCCCTACGCATGCACCGAATCCTGCCCGACTAGCAGAGCGGAAAGGAGGGTCAGTTCGCTATCCACCCAAAAGGGTGGCAGGCAGAGAGATCACACAGGCCACACCAGTACATTGACGTCTACTACCGCTCGATGCCACCTCGTACGAGCCTCACCAGCAGTTCCGTATCCCGAAGATCCGCAAGCACTGCTTCCGCCCCGGTATCCCGTAGTGCGGCTTCGTCGCTGCGCCCCGACGCGACGGCGATCACCCGTGCGTCGTTGGCGTGAGCGCCTTCCACATCAGCCGGTGTGTCACCGATCAGGACGACCTCCGACGGGCTCGTGTCGGCGCGCTGGAGGGAGAGGCGGACCAGGTCGCTGCGGGTGTCGTCGTCCTCGCCGTAAGCGCCCACGTCCCATAGGACGTGCCAGTCGAGCCCGAACACCCGGAGCTTGATCTCAGCGACCGGGCGAATGTTTCCGGACACCACCGTCTGACGTACGCCGACGGAGTTCAGCGCGTCGAGAGCGGCGGCTGCGCCAGGCAGGGCGTGGCCACGTTCCCGTAGATCGGTGGCCCGGCGCAGGTGCTCCTCGGTCAGAGCTTGGGCGAAGCGCTCGAAGTCCGCGCGGTCCGTGGTGAGTCCGTGCAGTTTCGCGGTCTCCCGAAAGATCACGGGTTCGGTGATTCCGTCGATCCTCGACTGCTCGCGCATGGGCTGTCCGGTGGTCTTCTGGAACGCTGCGGCCGACAGTTCACGGCCTACTCCGCCGGTGTCGATCAGGGTGTGGTCGATGTCCCACAGGACCAGTCGCGCCATGGTGCCTCCTCAACTCCCCGTCCGCCACCGGGTAACACTCTGAACAACCGCACCCCGCCGCCCACTTCACGCGGACTTCAGGCGGACGACGGGGCTTGGTCGCATTCCCGGCTCGGAGTCAGCCGAGCGGGACCTTCGCGAACGACTCCCACTCGTACATCTTGTTGTCCCTGTTGATCACGATCAGTTCCGCAGCGGAGATACGCGCTCTGGCAGGCATGATGTCAAGCCCGCCGAGGACTTGGGCAATCGGTGCTCCCGGGCCTTCGCTGTTGCTGTAAGCGACAGACACATGCGGGGTGAAGCTGTCGGCCTTCTCCGGGACATTGTCGAGGACGGCACCGATCGCCTCCCGAATCGCGTCCCGGACGGCGCGGACCGGGCCTTCCGGCGCGACTTCCAGGAGAACCGCTTCGGGGTCGAGTACGGCCGGCCCGATCCGGAGGTCGAAGGCGGGGACGGTTGCCAGGCGGTCACGAGCCTCGTCGGCGATGGCCTGCACACTCTTCTCCTCAGCTTCACCCACGAAGCCGATGCCCTGCATGGTCAGGTGCAGCCACTTGTCCGGGATGGGCGTGAAAGCCGATCTCAGCGGGGCGAGAGCGGACCGGTACTCGGCGGAGAGCCGGTGCACGTCGTCCTGGCCTTCGAATGTCAGGTGCCAGGTGTAGAAGCGACGTCCGACACTCCAACCGGGCCGCCACCACCAGTGGTTCCGCATGGTCTCTGGTTGAGTCGTCATAGGCAGAACTCCCCAACAGTCCGATGGTCAGCCTTGCCGCGAGGCGCCGTTCGGCCAGACGACGTCGACAGGCAGGCCGGCTTCACGCGCCTCGATGACTGTGTCCGCAGTGCCGCCGCCCTTGCCGGTCGGGGGTTCGCCGTTCCATACGGCCACAAGGCGTTCGGCGCGCTGGAGCAGTGTGCGGTTGGCGTCCTCGTACGCTGATCGGTCGGCCGTCTCGTTAGGAAGCACGAGGACCTCGTCGGCGGACTCCGTCAAACGGTCGAAGGTCTCGGCGTGGTCAGGCTTGACCTTGTTCTGCCGGTAGTCCCGCGAGGGTACGACCGCGATCAGATGCCCGCCGAGTTCCAGCACGACCTCGGCGAACAGGGAGTCGGCGCCTTTGGCGATGCATGACACACCGGTGAGACCGGAGCCGACGAACGGCTTCAGCGTTTCCCGGAGGGCGTCGCGCACCAGGGGCACACTGGCGTCGGTCAGGTCCATGTGCCCGGTCACGGCGATGGTGGTCACGTTGCTCCCTCAGCTCGACAACAGGTCGCGGATCATAGTGCGTGCCTCACTCACGGCCCGAGACGAACCCTTGCCGACGGTGTACGGGTACAACTGACCAAGCTGGGTGCGAACTCGAACGGACTGTGTTCGCTCAGCGACGGCAACCGCCTGGCGGGTGTGGTCGACGGCACTGACGACGTCGCCGAGCAGGAAATCACACTCGGCCAGGCCGATCAGGTCCAGGGCGTGACTGCGCCCGGCTTCCGGCCCGCGCGTGGCGAGGGCCTGCCGGATGGAGTCCGCTGCGTTCTCCGCGTATTGCCGTGGGTCCTGCCTGGCCAGATCCAGGAGGCGCCCGCCGGTCACACCGGCCAGCTCTGCTTCGTCGAAGTACGCGATCCAGTACGGTTCTTCGCCACGTTCCGCTTCGGCCAGTACGGCAGTTGCTTCCTCCGTGGCTCGCCGGAAGGCAGCATCGCGACCCATGGCCGCGTACGCCCATGCTTCCCGCGTGTGGAGCATCGCGTGCACGCGTGGGCCGCCGATGGTCTGGCGCGTGCGTTTCTGGGCCAGGTGCACAAGTTCGAGGGCGTCATGCGGCCGGTCCCGATACAGCATCTGGCGGGCCATGCCCGCGATCACGTTGGCGCCAAACGCATGGTCGCCCCCAGCATGCGCGGCACGCAGCGCCAGCTGGTAGTAGCTCTGTGCCTGCTTCTGCATGCCGGAATCCCATGCCATGGTCGCAGCCGTACCACCGAGATAGGCCATGACTCGGAACAGGCCCCGCTCGATGTCCGGGGCCTGGTGTTCTTCGAGGTGCCCGACTACTTCATTGAGCTGGCCGATGACGGCCTTGCGGCGCAGCCCTCCGCCGAACCTGTGATCCCAGGCGCGGAACGCACGTGCCGTCGCTTCGAGTTGTTCGACCTCACGCCGACCGAGACGGCCGCGCCTGCGCGCCCGCTCCGTGGAAGGTGCCGCTTGCAGCCACCCTTCGAGGGAGTCGAGCAGGGCAGCACCGGTGACGGCGGCGCCGGCCAGGGCGCGCGTTGCTGCGCGGCGGTCCATCACGAGGTCACTCCGAGTCAGGTCTGCGGTCAGTTTCACGGTCGTGGTGGGGCGCCAGGACGAGTCCTGGGATGACCGTGAAGCCGGGGGCATTGGCGGATCTGGGCTGGTGGGTTGTCCTTCCCAGGATCGGTCGGCGAGGCCGAGCATGCGGCCGGGGATGCGGAGGCCGTCGGAGATACGGCAGATGACGTCGAAGCTGGTGACCTGGTGCTTGCCTCGGATGATGGTGGAGACCTTGCCGGGGGTGAGCCGGCAGGCCGAGGCGATCCGGTTCTGGGAGAGACCGCCCCACTTCTTGATCAGTGAGAACGCTCCTGCGAAGTCGTGTTCCGCCAAGGCTCGGCGCAGGTCGTCCCGGTCGAGGACGTCAGGATCGAGCGGGCCGGGGGTGATGGCGTCCATGCGGCTCAACTTCCGGAGTGATCGTATGCGCGATGAAGCGCTGTTCCGAAGGCGAAACGAGTGTATTACCGCATCGGTAACCCCCGCCGGTCATCCCGTAGTTGCACGCAGACGACGACGCTCAATGCGTGAACACGATGCACCCTCGGCGGTTGCGCGAACGGTCCGAGGGCGTGGCTGACTGCAAAGGAGTCAACGGTGAACTCTGCACCAGGGCTGCTCGCACAGGCGAGAACGCTCCTGACCTGGCCGCTCCGATCTGGCCGTCAGGGCTTTCCGACGCGGGGCACGCCCCGGAGGGAGGCCACGTGACGATGACCGCGTACAAGCCGCGCCCCGGCGACATCGTCGAGGACACGAGCACCGGGAAAATCGGCAAGGTCATGGGCTTCGAGGGGCCGTATGTGCAAGTACGGCCGGTCGGCGGTGGACTGGAGTGGGATGCGCGGCCGGAGAACCTCCAGCCTGTCACCGGCGCAGAGGCGCTGAGTTCGGCCGTCGCGGTGGCCAACGCCCGTTCACGGGGAGAGCGGCTGTGACGGCGGGCATCTCCCATCCCATCGACATGGAGACAATGCGTGCAAGCGCCCGCCGGGTGCTCGCGCCGGACGCCGCAGCGCCCTCCGCACAGGAACTGGAAACCCTGGCGCTCCTGCTGACAGGGCACCTCGCGCTCATCATCCCCGAACTGGAGCGGGTTGCCGCAGGGCAGGGCGATGACGACGACATGCCCCGCGTGTGTGCCCGGATGGCGATCTCGGAGAGCCGCAGGAAGCTGGGGATCACGCCCGGCCCCACTCTGAGTGCACATCTCGCATACGCCCGGCGCCTCTCGCGCTCGCTGAACGCCTTGTGCGACCACTACGAGGAACTGTGCGGCGTCCGTCCGGAGGCAGGCCGGTGAGCGCCTCCAAGGCCACCGGCCCTCCGGCGCTGTCCACCGAGTGCACGCTCGCCCTCGGCATCTCCCTCACCAAGGTCTCGGAAAATCGGTTGATGCGCGGTCGGTCGCTTCCTAGGGTGTGGTTTACACACGAAGGGAGGTGGTCGGGCAAATGAGTGAAACCCGGACGCGTGAGGTGGCTGCGGGCTAGCGGCCCGCCACCACATTCAGTGCGGTGCCGGACCAGCGTGGGCGATTGACACGCAGCCGGCCGAATCCAACGCAGTCACCCGACCCGCGAGCTCGCCGGTACGTCCGGCCGGCCCTTCCTTCGGAGGGACCGAGTTCGCGGGTCGCCTGCTTTCCGGCCTCTGGAACCAGGGGCGGCTCCTGGTGTGACGGAGGATGGTGCCCGTGCACGCTCTCTTCCACGCCCCCGAGCCCCGTCGCGTCTCGCCGGGCGAGTACCCCGTGTGGGACCAGGCTCTCGCCCTCCTCAACCGGGACCTGGCGGTGACACTTCCCGAGCAGGAACCCCTGCAACTGCTGGCCCTGCCGCCCTACGACGCGGACGAGCCGGAGCAGGTCTACGTCGCTCTGGCCAACGGCGAGTGGCACGGCAATTACCTGGACCAGGACTGGGCGGACGGCCCTGCCGCCGCGCTGTCGATCGTCGCCGATGCCGCGCAGGACACCGTCACCGAGCGGCTGTGGCAGGCGTGGCCCCTGTGTGCCGAGCACGGCCTGGGCATGCATGTGAGGGATGCGGATGGGCAGCTCTCCTGGTGGTGCGCTGGAGAACGGCTGCGTCGCGGCCCGGCCCATGTCCGAGCAGCCGTGGGCGCGCTCGACACCCTCGTCCGCCCGCGTCGCCCCAATCGCAAGCGCAAGCGGGCGAACCCCAAGTAAGGACAAGCTCTAGGTCAGGCGTCAGCCTTCAGGGTTCGCTTGGCCAGTTCGTACGCCGGGAGCATCGCCTCATGTTCCTCGGTGTCCAGGCCTCCGAGGTGTACGACGACCGGTCCGTCCTCGGTCGTGACCGCGAAGGCGCGTTCCTTCTTCGGGGTCTCCACGAACTCGTCCGAGTAGACGTACTCCACCTCTGCGCCGGTCAGGCCGTTCGCCTTGAAATCGCTGTACTTCGCCTTGCTCGCGCCCTTCTCGGCGATCACGAAGGCCTCCAGGGCGGTGCGGGCGTCGTTGTTGCCCGGGGTACCGGTCCAGACGCGCAGGAAGCCGATGTGGCCGGCGGGCTTGGCGTCCACCTCGCAGGCGAGGGTGACCAGGCCCTGGCTCAGGGATGCGTCGACGGCCTCCGCGGTCCACTCCTCGGCGATGTCGAACGTGACGGGGAGTTCGCACGCCGAGCCTGCGGCTCCTAGGCTGCCGCCGCTCTTGGTGGTTGTTCCGTCCGCCGGTGTCGCCGAAGCCTTCGCTTTCGGCTTCGCGTCGTCGTCCGGTGTGTCCGTACAGCCCGCCAGTACGCCTATCAGCAGCGTCGCCTGGATCAGTCCGCGCCGCCTGTTCCCCGCCCCGACCAGCATGTGACGTGTCTCCCCTCGCTTGGGCGGACACGCTATCGGAGCGGTAATGGCCCTTCCCGAGAGGGACCGAGTTCGCGGGTCGCCTGCGTCAGGTGTGGTCCGTGGCGCGTGGGTGACCCGTCCCCGCGAAGGTGATCCAGCAGGTCTCGCGGGCGATGTCCAGGAGATACCAGACGCGTCCGCCGCTGGTCACCTCGATCTGCCACTGCTCGCAGGTCTGTCCGCGGTGGGTGCCGTGGGCCAGGCTGCCCTTGAGGCGGTGGTGGCGAGGTGTCCCGGTGGCCGGCCTGGGGTCCGTGCGCATGATGAGCCAGGCACGGTAGGTGTTCTCCTGCGCCTGCTGGGCGAGGTTCTCCCAGCCCTTGGCCGAGGCCGCGTCCGCGAAGCGGACCTCCCAGTGGCCCTCCGGTGCCGGCGGCGCGGCCCGGTCTCCTCGTCCCGTGCTCACATCGCGTCCCGGGGGTCCGGAACGGGACCGTAATCGTCACCGTGGTCGCTGGTCAGTACGGCCAGGAGGTCCGGGTCGGAGTAGACCTCGGCCGTGTGCTGCCAGGCGATGAGCAGCTGCGCGACGGACGCGCTGTTGCCGACGGAGTCGGCCGCCCGCATGGTGTCGACCAACTCGACAGCGAAGGCGTGGACGTCGGTCTCGGGCAGGAAGCGCACCCAGGGGAACGCGTCCGGCAGTATGTCCAGGAGCAGCTCGGTGCTGCCTGGCTCCCTGCGCGCCATCGCGGCCAGCATCCGGGTGGCAGCCGACACCACGGTCCGGTCCTGCTCGGCACGTGCCGCCGTGGTGAGGACCAGGTCCTCCCCGTCCCTGCGGTGCAGCAGCAGCCGCGACGATTCCTTGAGCCGGGCGAGCGTCTGCTTGTTCTTGTTCACCAGCTCGGAGAAGTTCACTGATACTGCCGCGTTGTCGGTCGCCATGACTTTGAAAGTACTTCGAAACTCCTGGCTCCGCCATCACCCGGAAGAGGGGCTAGCCCTCTTCCGGATAGCCGGGTAGCCGGGTGCCGGGTAGCCGGATACGCGGCCTCAGCGGGCGATGTCCCCGTACCCCTCGATCTCCCGCGGATCCCGTGTCCCCGGGCCGATGTAGCGGGCCGACGGGCGTACGAGCCTGCCTGTGCGCTTCTGTTCCAGGATGTGGGCCGACCAACCGGCCGTGCGGGCGCACGTGAACATGGACGTGAACATGTGGGCCGGGACCTCGGCGAAGTCCAGGACGATCGCCGCCCAGAACTCGACGTTCGTCGCCAGGACGCGGTCCGGGCGGCGGGCGTGGAGTTCGGCGAGGGCTGCCTTCTCCAGTGCCTCGGCGATCTCGAAGCGCGGGGCGCCCAGCTCGCGGGCCGTACGGCGCAGCACGCGCGCGCGTGGGTCCTCGGCGCGGTAGACGCGGTGGCCGAAGCCCATCAGGCGTTCGCCCTTGTCCAGGGCCTGTTTTACGTACGTATCCGCGTCGCCTGTTCGTTCGATTTCTTCGATCATGCCCAGCACTCGGGACGGGGCTCCTCCGTGCAGCGGGCCGCTCATCGCTCCTACCGCACCCGACAGCGCCGCCGCCACGTCCGCGCCCGTCGACGCGATCACCCTCGCGGTGAATGTCGATGCGTTCATGCCATGTTCGGCCGCGCTCGTCCAGTAGGCGTCCACCGCGGCCACGTGCTTCGGGTCCGGTTCGCCGCGCCAGCGGATCATGAAGCGTTCGACGACCGACTGCGCCTTGTCGATCTCACGCTGCGGGACCATCGCGTGGCCCTGGCCGCGCGCCGACTGGGCGACGTACGACAGGGCCATTACGGCCGCCCTCGCCAGGTCGTCGCGGGCCGTCTGCTCGTCGATGTCGAGCAGAGGGCGCAGGCCCCAGACCGGGGCCAGCATCGCCAGCGCCGACTGCACGTCCACTCGGATGTCGCCCGAGTGGACCGGGATCGGGAACGGTTCCGCCGGCGGCAGGCCGGGGTTGAAGGCGCCGTCGACGAGCAGGCCCCAGACGTTGCCGAAGGAGACATGGCCGACCAGGTCCTCGATGTCGACGCCCCGGTACCGGAGTGCGCCGCCCTCCTTGTCCGGTTCGGCGATCTCCGTCTCGAACGCGACTACTCCCTCAAGTCCGGGTACGAAGTCGGACATCAGGCGGCTCCTCTTGATGTGTGCGACAGGTGTTCAGGTGCGCGTGCGACATCTGCGTCAGATTTTGCGGCAGCTGTTCCGAACGGTGTACGCCCGCGTGGCCAAGGTGCGCGATTGTTTGCACGATATCCCCGAGTGCCACCTTTGGGGAGCCCCGCGGCACTCAGTGCCATGCGTGGTCGCTCAATGCCGCTCAGTGATGTCGCCGATACGGCAGGATGACCATGTGACCGATCGCCATGACCCCCGGGACGCCGCCCCTCTCGATCCCGCCGCCATGCGCAAGCAGTACCGCGCCGACGGCCTCTCCGAGACCGAGCTGGCCGACGGGCCCATGGAGCAGTTCGCGCGCTGGTTCCGGCAGGCCGCCGCGGATGCCGGGCTCCTCGAACCCAACGCCATGGTCGTCTCCACGGCCGACGCCGACGGGCGGCCCTCCTCCCGTACCGTGCTGCTGAAGCAGTACGACGACCAGGGCTTCGTCTTCTTCACCAACTACGGCTCCCGCAAAGGGCGCGACCTGGCCGCGAATCCGTACGTCTCGCTGCTCTTCTCCTGGCTTCCGCTGGCCCGCCAGGTCGTCGTCACCGGCGTCGCCCGTCGCACCGGGCGGGACGAGACCGCCGCCTACTTCCGCACCCGGCCGCACGGCTCCCAGCTCGGCGCCTGGGCCAGCGAGCAGTCCTCGGTGATCCTCTCCCGGGACGAACTCGACTCCTCGTACGCGGAGTTGGCCGCCCGGTATCCGGAGGGCGAGCAGGTGCCCGTACCGCCGAACTGGGGCGGGTTCCGGGTGGCCCCGGAGACCGTGGAGTTCTGGCAGGGGCGCGAGAACCGGCTCCACGACCGGCTGCGGTACGTCGCCGAGGCCGACGGGAGCTGGCGCGTCGAGCGCCTCAGTCCCTGACCCACAGAGGCACTTACCGCCGTCAGTCCAGGGACGCGTCCAGCAGCTTCGCCCACTGTGCCACCACCCGGTCCCGCCGCCCCCCGTCGTCCGTGAGCAGGTTCGCCAGGCCCAGGCCCCGGGACATGTCCAGCAGGCCCTGGACCGTCTCCCGTACGCCCGGACGAGACTCGTCCGCGCGCAGCAGGTCGACCGCGATGCGGTGTGTCTCGCGGCCCACCCGGGCCTCCAACTCCGTGACGCGCGGGCGTAGTTGCTCCTCGTTCGAGGCGGCCACCCAGAGGTGGAGGGCGGCGCGGAAGAGGGGGCCGGTGTAGAGGTCGACCAGGGCCGCGACCACCGCGCGGCGGTCGGCGGCGCCCTCGGGGAAGAGGGCGCGCAGGGCGGTGGAGCGTTCCTCGGCGACGTACTCGACGGCGGCCGTGAACAGGTCCTCGCGGGTACGGAAGTGGTGCTGGGCGGCGCCCCGGGAGACGCCGGCGCGTTCCGCCACGACCGAGACCGTGGAGCCCGCCCAGCCGTGTTCGGCGAGGCAGGACACGGCGGCTTCGAGGAGGCGCTGTCGGGTGGCGCGGCTGCGGTCCTGTTTGGGGGCACGTTGTGTCCGGGGGGCGCGCTCGGTCGCTACAACTTCCATACCGGGTCCCGTCGTTCGAGGAAGGCGGTCATCCCCTCGCGGGCCTCGGCGGAGGCGAACAGCCGTGCCGACAGGGCGGTCAGCTCGGCGGTGTCCCGGTCGAAGATCTCCAGCACCTTAGCCGTGAGCAGCCGCTTGGTCTCCGCCAGGGCGCCCGGTGCCGACCGCCGTAGTCCGTCGAGGATCGGCTCCAGGGCCGTGTCGACGTCCTCGGCCGCCTCCGTGAGCAGGCCACTGCGCGCAGCCTCCACGGCGTCGAAGCGGTCGCCGGTGAGGTAGTGGCGGGCGGCGGCGCGGGGGTCGAGGCGGGGCAGGAGGGGCATGGAGATGACCGCGGGGGCCACTCCGATCCGTACCTCCGTGAAGGCGAAGGAGGCCGCCGGGCCGGCGATCGCGAGGTCGCACGCGCCCAGGAGGCCGAGGCCGCCCGCCCGTACGTGGCCGGTCACCCGGGCGATCACCGGTTTCGGCAGCTCCAGCAGCTGCCGGAGCAGGCCGACGAAGGCCGCCGGGTCGGGCGGCTGCTTCAGGTCCGCGCCCGCGCAGAACGTGCTCCCGGTGTGGGTGAGGACGACCGCGCGTACGGCCGGGTCCTTGCCGCAGTCCGTGAGGGCGTCCGCCAGGTCCCGTACGAGGTACGCGGACAGGGCGTTGCGGGTCGCGGGCGCGTCCAGGGTGAGGGTGGCGATGCCCCGCGCGCGCGTGTCGACGACCAGGGTCACTGCTTCTCCCCCGCCTTCTGCTCCAGCTCTCGGAGGTCCCTCAGCTCGCGGCGCAGGATCTTGCCCGAGGCCGCCCGTGGCACGCCGTCGATGAAGGTGACCTGGCGGACACGTTTGTACGGGGCGACGCGCTCGGCGACGTACATCATCACCGCTCCTTCGGAGAGGTCGGTGGCGGACGGCTGGCGGACCACGTACGCGTGCGGGACCTCGTTGTTGTCGGCGTTGTAGGCGCCGATGACGGCCGCGTCGGCGATGCCGGGGTGGGTGAGGAGGAGGGCTTCGAGTTCGGCGGGGGCGACCTGGAAGCCCTTGTACTTGATGAGTTCCTTGACGCGGTCGACGACGAACAGCCAGCCGTCGGCGTCGACGCGGCCCACGTCGCCGGTGTGCAGCCAGCCGTCCTCGTCGATCATCGCGGCCGTCGCGTCGGGGTTGCCGAGGTAGCCCTTCATCACCTGGGGGCCGCGGATGACGATCTCGCCGGCCTCGTCGGCGTCGGCGTCCCGGTCGGGGTCGTCGAGGGACAGGATGCGCATCTCGGTGCTCGGGAGGAGCCTGCCGACCGTGCCGGGCGGGGCGGTGCTCATGTCGTCGAGGGGGACGATGTGGGTGCCCGGGGAGAGTTCCGTCATGCCGTACGCCTGGCCGACGGGCGGCAGGCCGAGCCGGGTGGAGCAGGCGGCGGCGAGGGCCGCGTCCAGGGGTGCGGCGGAGCTGAGGACGTACTCCAGGGAGGAGAGGTCGTACCGCTCTACGGCCGGGTGCTTGGCGAGGGCCAGGACGATCGGCGGGGCCACGAACAGGCCGGTGATGCGGTGCTTCTCGATGGCGGCGAGGAACGTGTCGAGGTCGAAGCGGGGCAGGACGACCACGGTGGCGCCCCGCTTCAGGGGCATGTTCATGAGGGCGGTCAAGCCGTAGATGTGGAAGAACGGCAACACGGCCAGGATGCGGTCGCCGGGTCCCATGCGAACGGTCGGCATGAGCTGGGCGAGGTTGGTGGCGATCGAGCGGTGCGTGAGCATGACGCCCTTGGGGATGCCGGTCGTCCCGGAGGAGTACGGGAGGACCGCCACGTCCTCGACCGGGTCGACGTCGGTCTCCGGTTCGGGCGCGGTCGAGGCGAGCATGTCGATGAGGGAGCGGTGTCCGGGCGGTGCGGTGTCGCAGACGAAGATCTCCCTTATCCCGCCCGCCCGT
Organism: Streptomyces sp. NPDC002156; assembly: GCF_053593675.1. Lineage (NCBI taxonomy): Bacteria > Bacillati > Actinomycetota > Actinomycetes > Kitasatosporales > Streptomycetaceae > Streptomyces > Streptomyces sp. NPDC002156. The sequence goes on from NZ_JBSFDA010000011.1 coordinate 90,658, forward strand.
TCGGCCGCCGCCCGGGCCGTCTCCAGGAGCGGGGAGACGGTGACGATCCAGTTGGCGGCCGAGTCGCGCAGCTGCCTGGCGAACTCGTCGGCGGTGGCCAGCGGATGCACGGTCGTGACGGCGGCACCCGCGCGCGTGGCGGCGTAGAAGGCGGTCGGGAAGGCGATCGTGTTCGGGCTGTGCAGGGCGAGGACATCGCCCTTGCGGACGCCCGCCTCGGCGAGTCCTGCGGCTATCCGCCGGTGGAAACGGTCGAGTTGGTCGTACGTGAGGGTGGTGCCGTCGACGCCGTCGACGAGGGCGGGCGCCTCGCCGAACTCGGCGGCCCGGCCCAACACCGCTTCGTGGATGGGGAGTTCTACGGGGTCGACGTCTGCGTACTCGCTGCGGAACATGGTTGGTTCCTCCTCGCCTGTACGGCTGCACGGCTCTCAGTACGACTTGGGCAGGCCCAGGGTCTGATGTGAGACGTAGTTGAGAATCATCTCCCGGCTCACTGGAGCAATACGAGCCACGCGGGCGACAGTTATCAACGAGGCGAGCCCGAATTCCCGGGTGAGGCCGTTGCCGCCGAGGGTGTGCACGGCCTGGTCCACCGCTTTGACGCAGGCCTCTCCCGCCGCGTACTTGGCCATGTTGGCCGCCTCGCCCGCGCCGACGTCGTCACCGGCGTCGTAGAGGGCTGCCGCCTTCTGCATCATCAGGCGGGCCAGTTCGAGTTCGATGTGCGCCTGGGCGAGGGGGTGTGCGACGGCCTGGTGGGCGCCGATCGGTTCCTTCCAGACGGTGCGCTCCTTGGCGTACCGGACGGCCGCGTCGAGCGCGTACCGGCCGATGCCGATGGCGAACGCGGCGGTCATGATGCGTTCCGGGTTGAGCCCGGCGAAGAGCTGGAGGAGGCCGGCGTCCTCGTCCCCGACGAGCGCGTCGGCGGGCAGCCGGACGTCGTCGAGGGTCAACTCGAACTGCTTCTCCGGGGATTCGAGGTCCATGTCGATCTGGCGCCGGGTGAAGCCTTCGGCGTCGCGCGGGACGATGAAGAGGCAGGGCTTGAGGCGGCCGGTGCGGGAGTCTTCGGTGCGGCCGACTATGAGGACGGCGTCCGCGATGTCGACGCCCGAGATGAAGACCTTGCGGCCGGTCAGGAGCCAGTCGCCGGTGTCCGGGTCGCGGCGGGCGGTGGTGGTGATGCGGTGGCTGTTGGAGCCGGCGTCGGGTTCGGTGATGCCGAAGGCCATCGTGCGGGTGCCGTCGGCGATTCCGGGGAGCCAGGTCTGTTTCTGGGGTTCTGTGCCGAAGCGGGCGATTACTGTGCCGCAGATGGCCGGGGAGACGATGAGCATGAGGAGGGGGCAGCCTGCGGCGCCCAACTCCTCCAGGACTATGGAGAGTTCGGTTATGCCGCCGCCTCCGCCGCCGTATGCCTCCGGCAGGTTGGCGCCCAGGTAGCCGAGTTTTGCGGCGTCTTGCCAGAGTTCGGTGGGGTGGCGGTTTTCTTTGGTGACTGTCGTGAGGTATTCGCGGCCGTAGCGGCTGCCTAGGGCGGCTACTGCGGTGCGTAGGGCTTTGTGCTCTTCGGATTCGATCGCGGTCATGAAAGTCCCTAAGGGGGAGGGGGGTTCGGTTGAGTGGTGGGTGCGAGCCGGTGGGGGCTGGTCGCGCAGTTCCCCGCGCCCCTAAAAGACCACCGCGAGCAAGGCGCCGACCTCTACCTGTTGCCCGGCGACTACGTGAAGTGCCGTGACCGTGCCGGTTGTTGGGGCCGTGATCTTGTGCTCCATCTTCATCGCCTCCAGCCACAACAAGGGCTCTCCCGCCTTTACCGCCGCCCCTGCCGTCAGGCCCTCCGCCACCCTCACCACCGTGCCGGGCATCGGGGCCAGTAGGGAGCCGGGGGCGTGTTGGGGGGTTGGGGCGGGGAAGCGGGGTAGGGGGGTGAGGGTTGTGGTGTTGACGTTGATCTGGTCCGCGTACCTCGTGACCTCGAACTTCCTTCTTACACCTGCCACTTCCAGGACGACCAGGCTCGCGTCGGCGTGGACTACCCGTACCCCCTCCGCCGCCAGGCCCTCTCGGGTGTGGTGGTAGGTCACCTCGTGTTCCTTGCCGTCCGGTGTCGCGTACCGCTTCAGCTGCGGTTGGGCGGGGACGTTGCGCCAGCCGCCGAAGCGGGAGCGGCCGTGGGCGTCGGAGAGGGCTGCCGCCAAGGGGGCGTGGGGGTCCGGGGTCTGTTCGGTGAGTTCGAGGAGGTGGCGGTCGTAGAAGGCCGTGTTCATGGTGGCCGTCGTGAACTCCGGGTGGCGGAGGGAGCGGACCAGGAGGTCGCGGTTGGTGATCGGGCCGTGGATCGTCGTCCGTTCCAGGGCGCCCGCCAGTTTGCGGATGGCCTCCGTGCGCGTGGGGGCGTGTACGACGGCCTTGGCGAGCATCGGGTCGTAGTGGACGGGGATCGTGTCGCCGTCGGCGTAGCCGGTGTCGAGGCGTACGCCTTCCGCCTGTACGGCCAGGCGGTGCAGGGTGCCGGTCTGCGGGGTCCAGTTCTGGGCCGGGTTCTCGGCGTACAGGCGGGCCTCGATCGCGTGGCCACGCGCGTGGGGAGGGTCGGCGGCGAGGGGGATGCCTTCCGCGACGCTTATCTGGAGAGCCACCAGGTCGATGCCGAACACCGCCTCCGTGACCGGGTGTTCGACCTGGAGGCGGGTGTTCATCTCCAGGAAGTGGGCCTTGCCGGTCCCTTCCTCCACCAGGAACTCGACCGTGCCCGCGCCCGTGTAGTCGACGGCTCTGGCCGCTCGTACCGCCAACTCGTGGAGTTCGTGCGTGAGTTTCTCCGGGATGCCAGGTGCCGGGGACTCCTCGATGACCTTCTGGTGGCGGCGTTGGAGGGAGCAGTCTCGGGTGCCGAGCGCCCACACCGTGCCGTGGGTGTCGGCCAGGATCTGGACCTCGATGTGCCGGCCGCCTTCGACGTAGGGCTCCACGAAGACCTCGCCGTCGCCGAAGGCGTTCTGGGCCTCGGCTCGGGCCGCCTCCAACTCGCCTGGGAGGTGGGCCAGTTCGCGTACCACGCGCATGCCCCGCCCACCGCCTCCCGCCGCCGCCTTCACCAGCACCGGCAGGTCGGTCTCCGTGACGTCCGTCAGCGGCTTGAGGCCCATCAGCTGTTTCGCGCGCGTCTTGGACGCCATCGCCTCGATCGCGGCCGGCGGCGGGCCGATCCAGACGAGCCCCGCGTCGAGTACGGCCTGTGCGAAGCCGGCGTTCTCCGACAGGAAGCCGTATCCGGGGTGCACGGCGTCCGCGCCCGCCGCCAGCGCCGCCTGCACGATCAGGTCGCCGCGCAGATACGTGTCCGCGGGGGCCGCACCCGGCAGCCGTACCGCCGCGTCGGCCACGCGCGCGTGAAGGGCGTTCTCGTCGGCGTCCGAGTGCACGGCGACCGTCCGGATGCCCAGCTCACGGCAGGTGCGAAAGATACGGCAGGCGATCTCGCCCCGGTTGGCGACCAGTACAGAGGTGATCACTTTTCGTTCCTCACATTCGGAAGACGCCGAAGCCGCCGCGGGCGCCCTCGTAGGGGGCGGTGTGGATCGCGGAGAGGCACAGGCCGAGGACGGTGCGGGTGTCGCGCGGGTCGATGACGCCGTCGTCGTACAGCCGCCCGGAGAGGAACATGGGCAGGGACTCGGACTCGATCTGCTGTTCCACCATCGCGCGGAGCGCGGCGTCGGCGTCCTCGTCGTACGGCTGGCCCTTCGCCGTCGCGGACTGCCGGGCCACGATCGAGAGCACGCCCGCCAGTTGCTGCGGGCCCATCACGGCCGACTTGGCGCTGGGCCAGGCGAAGAGGAAGCGGGGGTCGTAGGCGCGCCCGCACATGCCGTAGTGGCCGGCGCCGTACGAGGCACCCATGAGGACGGACAGGTGGGGGACCTTCGAGTTGCTGACCGCGTTGATCATCATCGCGCCGTGCTTGATGATGCCGCCCTGCTCGTACTCCTTGCCGACCATGTAGCCGGTGGTGTTGTGGAGGAAGAGGAGGGGGATGTCGCGCTGGTTGGCCAACTGGATGAACTGGGCCGCCTTTTGGGACTCCTCGCTGAACAGGACGCCTTGGGCGTTGGCGAGGATGCCGACCGGGTAGCCGTGCAGCGCCGCCCAGCCGGTGACGAGGCTGGTCCCGTAGAGGGGCTTGAACTCGTCGAAGTCGGAGGCGTCGACGATACGGGCGATGACCTCGCGGGGGTCGAAGGGGGTCCGGAGGTCGCCCGGGACGATCCCCAGCAGCTCGTCCGGGTCGTACTTGGGAGGCTGCACGTCGACGGGGCTCGGATCGGCGTACGCCTTGCGGTGGTTGAGCCGGGCCACGACGCGGCGGGCCTGGCGCAGGGCGTCGTGCTCGTCGAGGGCCAAGTAGTCCGCGAGGCCCGACACTCGCGCGTGCATCTCGGCGCCGCCGAGCGACTCGTCGTCGCTCTCCTCGCCGGTGGCCATCTTGACGAGGGGCGGCCCGCCGAGGAACACCTTGGCGCGCTCCTTGACCATGATCACGTGATCGGACATGCCGGGGATGTACGCCCCACCGGCGGTGGAGTTGCCGAACACGACCGCGACCGTGGGGATTCCGGCGGCGGAGAGCCGCGTGAGGTCGCGGAAGACGGCCCCGCCGGGGATGAAGATCTCCTTCTGGGACGGGAGATCCGCGCCGCCGGACTCGACGAGGCTGATGCAGGGCAGCCGGTTGGCGAGCGCGATGTCGTTGGCGCGCAGGGCCTTCTTCAGGCTCCAGGGATTGCTGGCACCGCCGCGCACGGTCGGGTCGTTGGCCGTGATCAGGCACTCCACGCCCTCGACGACCCCGATACCGGTGACGAGCGAGGCGCCGACCGCGTACTCGCTCCCCCAGGCCGCGAGCGGCGACAGCTCCAGGAAGGGGGTGTCGGGGTCGAGGAGCAGCTCGATGCGTTCGCGGGCGAGCAACTTGCCGCGCTTGCGGTGCCGTTCGACGTACTTGGGCCCGCCCCCGGCCACCGCCTTCGCGTGCTCGGCGTCCAGGTCGGCGAGCTTGGCGAGCATGGACTCGCGGTGCGAGGCGTGGTCGGCGGCGGCCGGGTCGAGCGCCGAGTTCAGGACCGTCACAGGAGGGCCTCCGGTATGTCTGCGTGCCGGGAGCGCAGCCATTCGCCGAGCGCCTTGGCCTGCGGATCGAAGCGGTGTTGCGCGGCGACGCCCTCGCCGAGGATGCCCTCGACGGTGAAGTTGAGGGCGCGGAGGTGCGGGAGGGTGTGTCGTACGACGGTCAAGTCGGCTGTCTCCTGGAGCAGTTCGCGGAAGAGGGTGGTGGTGAGGGTGTGGGCGAGCCAGGCCCACGCTTCGTCCGTGCGTGCCCAGACGCCGACGTTGGCGTTGCCGCCCTTGTCGCCGCTGCGGGCGCCGGCGAGGAGGCCGAGGGGCGCGCGGCGGGTCGGGCCGGGGGGCAGGGGGGTGGGCAGGGGCGGTTCCGGTAGTCCGCGTTCGCGCAGTACGAGGGTGTCGTGCGGCGGGGGTACGGGGATCCGGCGGCCGTCGGCCAGGACGGCCACGTGGTCGACCTCGTCCTGGGGGACATGATCGGCCTCGAAGACGCCGTACGGGGAGCCCTTGCCGGGTGGGGCCAGGACATGGAAGCCGGGGTAGCTGGCGAGGGCGAGTTCTACGGCCGCGCCGCTCAACGCCCGTCCGACGGCGGCCTGTTCGGGGTCGCGTACGACGAGCCGGAGCAGGGCGCTGGCGGTCTCCTCGGTGGGGGCGTCGGGGTGGTCGGTGCGGGCGAGGGTCCAACTGGCCTCGGCGGGCCGGGACTTGGCCGAGTCCAGGGCGGATTCCAGCTGGTCTCGTACCAGCGCGGCCTTGTGCTCGATGTCGAGGCCGGTCAGGACGAACGTGACCTCGTTGCGGAAACCGCCGAGCCGGTTGAGGCCCAACTTGAGGGTGGGCGGAGGCGCTTCGCCGCGTACGCCGTGGATACGTACCCGGTCGGGGCCCTCCTGGACGAGCCGCACGGTGTCGAGGCGGGCGGTGACGTCGGGGCCGGCGTACCTGGCTCCCTGTGTCTCGTACAGGAGTTGGGCGGTCACCGTGCCGACGTCGACGAGGCCGCCGGTGCCGGGGTGCTTGGTGATGACGGCGGTGCCGTCCTCGTGGATCTCGGCGAGGGGGAAGCCGGGGCGTCGGAGGTCTCCGGGAGCCTCGGTGAAGAACGCGTAGTTGCCGCCGGTGGCCTGGGTCCCGCACTCCAGCACGTGCCCGGCGACGACGGCGCCCGCGAGCTGGTCGTGGTCCTGCGGCCCCCAGCCGAAGTGGGCGGCGGCGGGCCCGGTGACCAGGGCCGCGTCCGTCACGCGCCCGGTGACGATGATGTCGGCGCCCTGCCGCAGGCACTCGGCGATCCCGAAGCCGCCGAGGTAGGCGTGGGCGGCGAGGCTGCCGGGGTGGGCGGCGGTGAGATCGTCGCCCTCGACGTGGGCGACGCGGACGGGGATGCCGAGCCGGTCGGCCAACTCCCGTACTCGACCGGCGAGTCCGGCCGGATTCAGCCCACCGGCGTTGCTGACGATCTTCACCCCGCGCTCGTGCGCGAGCCCGAGGCACTCCTCCAGCTGCCGCAGGAACGTGCGGGCGTACCCGGCCGACGGGTCCTTGAGGCGGTCGCGGCCGAGGATGAGCATGGTCAGTTCGGCGAGGTAGTCGCCGGTGAGGACGTCGAGTTCGCCGCCGGTGAGCATCTCGCGCATGGCGTCGAAACGGTCGCCGTAGAAGCCGGAGGCGTTGCCTATCCGGAGGGGGGCCGTCACCCGGGGCTGGGCTGTCACGGCGTACTCCCCTTCGGTGCGCGTCCGTTGCCCGGTGGGCCCGCGAAGGCCTGGGCGATGTCGAGCCACTGGTCGGCGTCGGCCCCTTCGGTGTGGAGGTCGAGGTCGGCGCGGTGGGCTCGTTGGGTGACGAGGAGGCAGAAGTCGAGGGCGGGACCGGTGACTTGGCCGGCCGCCTGGTTCGCGTCCTCCGGGCCGTACGTCCACAACTCCCCTGCGGGTCCTACGAGTTCGACGCGGAACTCGTCGAACGGCGGGGTCAGCCCCTGCACGCCGAACGCGAAGTCGCGGGTGCGGACACCGAGTCGGACGATGTGCCGGAGGCGGGCGGTGGGGGCGATCCGGGGCACACCCAGGGCGTCGGCCACGTCCAGGCCGTGGGCCCAGGTCTCCATCACCCGGGCGGTCGCCATGGAGGCGGTGGACATCGGCGGCCCGTACCAGGGGAACCGCGCCCCGTCGGGTGCCGCGCGCAGGGCGTCCACGAGGGCCTCGCGCCCGGCCCGCCAGTCCGCGAGCAGCTGCGCGGGCGGCTTCCGGGCCCCCTCCTCGGCGCCGTTGTCCACGAAGTCCCCGGGCGAGATCAGCGCCTTCTCCACCTCCTGGTTGAAGGCGGCCCGGTCGGTCAGGGCCAGCACGGAGGAGTGGTCGGTCCAGGCGAGGTGCGCGATCTGGTGGGCGACGGTCCAGCCGGGGGCGGGGCTGTCGAGGGCCCACTGTTCGCTGCCCAACTCGGCGACCAGCCGGTCGAGTTGGGCGCCCTCCTCGCACAGATCGTCGATCACGGCCGACGGGTCGGACACGGGCGCTTCCTTTCGGGCACGACGGCGTGCCGGGCGTTGCGGCGTGGTGCGGTCCGTGCCCGCAGCATGGCAGCGACACCAGAAACAAGCAAGCGTGCTTGCATGAGAGTAGGTCCTGCCGCGCGGGGGCACAGCGATCGGGTACTGCCACGTGGGGCACAGTGATCGCATGACCGCACCTGATCCTGAGTTTCTGCCCGGACTCGAGTTGTCTCGGATCTTCTATACGGAGGCCGTACGGCCGATTCTCGATCGGGAACACCCGGGGCTCGCGTACGCGGCCGCCCGGGTCGGTACCGGGTCCGAGGTGCTGGGTTTCGACAGCCCGAGGTCGGCCGATCACGAGTGGGGGCCACGGCTCGACCTCTTCCTCCCGACGGACGCCGTCGCCGCTCACGGAGCCGGATTGCGCCGGCTCCTGAGCGAGCAGTTGCCCAAGCAGGTACGGGGCTGGCCGACGCACTTCCGGCCGGGCACCCCGGAAGACCCGGTGGGTGTCATGGAGTTGACCGACGGGCCGGTGGACCACCGGGTCTCCGTGAGCGATGTCGACGACTGGCTCGGCTCGCAACTCGGCGTGGGCGTAGGCACCGGGGCCTTGGGGCCGACAACCGCCGACTGGCTCGCCCTGCCCCAGCAGAAGCTCGCCGAGGTGACCGGCGGTGCCGTCTTCCACGATGGGCCCGGTGCACTCACGGCCGCGCGGCGGAAGCTCGCGTGGTATCCGGACGAGTTGTGGCGGTATCTGCTGGCCTGCCAGTGGCAACGGGTGTCCCAGGAGGAGGCGTTCGTCGGGCGCTGCGCGGAGGTCGGTGACGAACTCGGCTCGGCCGTGGTGGCCGGCCGGCTCGTGCGGGACCTGATGCGGCTGTGCCTGCTGCTGGGGCGGCGGTATGCGCCGTACGGGAAATGGCTGGGCAGCGCCTTCCAGCAACTGCCGGTCGCCAAGGCGCTGTTGCCCTCACTGCAGGGAGCGGTAACGGCGCCGGACTATCCGTCCCGGGAACGGCATCTGTGCGACGCGTACGAGACCGTGGCGGCACTGCAGAACCGTACGGGCCTCGCGGAGCCGGTGGATCCGACGCGGCGGGCGTACCACAGCCGGCCGTTCCAGGTGCTGCACGCGGAGCGGTTCGCCCAGGCGCTCGTACGGACGATCACCGATCCCGAGCTGCGGGCCCTGCCCCTGACCGGAAGCGTGGACCAGTGGGCGGACAGCACCGACTTCCTTGTCCGGCACCGGGAAATTGAGGTGCGGCGCCGCTGACCCCCGCAGTACGGTCCGCCGGTGGACAACGCCGACACCGCGCATGACGTGAACGACGTACACAACGACCACGACGAGGACGGCTACTTCGGGGAACCCGTGGCCGCGGAGTACGACGACCCCTCCTCCGACATGTTCGCCCCGGCCACCGTCGAGTCGACGGCCGATTTCCTGGCCGGACTGGCCGAGTCGACCGGGCCGGCCGGTGAAGGGCGGGCCCTCGAACTCGGGATCGGGACGGGACGTATCGCTGTGCCCTTGGCGCGGCGCGGGGTCGAGGTGCACGGGATCGACATGTCCCGGGCGATGGTGGCGCGGATGCGGGCCAAGCCGGGCGGGGACGCGATCGGGGTGACGTACGGGGACTTCTCGGCGACGCGGGCCGGGACGACCGACGGGGAGTTCTCCGTCGCGTACCTCGTCTACAACACGATCATGAACCTGACCTCGCAGGAGGCGCAGGTGGCGTGCTTCCGCAATGTCGCGGCGCAGTTGGCGCCCGGCGGGACCTTCGTCATCGAGGTCGGGGTGCCCAAGCTGCGGAATCTGCCGCCCGGGCAGAACGTCGTGCCGTTCCACACGAGCCCGACGCGCTGGGCCTTCGACGTGTACGACGTCGCCACCCAGAACACCAGCTCGAACTACGTGGAGGTGGTGGACGGTCGTGGGTCCTACCGGTCCATTCCGTTCCGGTACGTCTGGCCGTCCGAGCTGGATCTGATGGCCCAGCTTGCCGGGATGCGGCTGCGTGAGCGGTGGGAGGGGTGGACGCGGGAGCCGTTCACGAGCGAGAGCACGAAGCACGTGTCGGTGTGGGAGAAGCCGGCCGCCACCGGCTGAGGTCCCGGGCGTAGGTCACGTCGGTGTTCACCTCCGTCGGCGATCGCACGGAGTCCACGGCGGCGCGGCGAGGAGTCGGCGAGTACGCCCGCAGGGATCCCCAACTCGTCCGGCCGACCCCTCAGTTGCGCCTCCCGCTCCCGTGTGACCGCCAGCCACAGCGAGGTCGTACCGCTGCGTGTGCGGGCTCGGCCCCGGCCCCGGTCTCGGCCGGGAATCGGCTCATGCCTCCAGGGCGAGGGCCGAGTTCATGGACGAGCAGGCCAGCCGCAGGAGTTCGGGGAGTTCGCCCGGGGTGCAGTCGGGGAGCCATTCGTCCAGGGTGCAGCGCCAGGTGGCCACGAAGAACTCGATGAGGAGCCGTAGTTCGAGGGGGTTCTGGCCGTCGAAACGGCGGGCGATCTCGGACTGGACCTCGGCGCAGTGGCGCAGCGCGTACCCGTCGAGTGCCGGTGAGTCGGCGACCAGCCGGAGCGTGAGCGGGAAGCGGCGGTACCAGTCCTCGTCCATGCGCTCCAGGGTGGTCAGCATGGCGCGGAACAGGATGTCGACCAGCGGCCCGGATTTCTCCGTACCGCCGTCGTCCAGGACCTCCAGGTAGACGGCCCAGAGCTGCTTGGCGGCGGTGAACGCCACGTCCTCCTTCGAGCGGAAGTTGCGGAAGAAGGTCCGCCGGGACACCTCCACCTGATCGAGCAGCGCGTCCAGCGGAGTGCTGTCGAATCCACGTTCGGCGAAGAGCGTGACGGCGGTGTCGGCCAGCGCCTGGCGCGTGCGCAGCTTCTTGCGTTCCCGCAGGGTGACGGGCTCTTCGGGGGCGCCAGGAGCGGTCGAGGTGGTCATCACCAGCCACCTTACCAAGTGCGCCGAGATCGAGCGTATGCTCCAATAGAGCAAACGCCACACTGTGGCATTTTGCTTGACGCCCCGCCTTCCAGAAGGGTTTTCTCGTGCGCGCACTCGCCGTCGACCACACCTCCCCCGGGCATCTGTCGCTGACGGACGTCCCCGACCCGCGGCCCGCCGCCCATGAGGCGCTCGTGCGCGTCGAGGCGGTCTCCCTGAACTTCGGCGAGGTCTTCCACGGGGCGGCCGATCCGGCGACGCCGGACGGCACCGTGCTCGGCTGGGACGCGGCCGGAGTGGTCGTCCGCGCAGCCGCCGACGGCTCGGGCCCGGCCGAGGGCGAGCGGGTCGTCACCCTCGGCGAGGCCGGCTGGGCGGAGCTGCGGGCCACCCCCGCCACCCTGCTCGGCACCGCCCCGAAGGACACCGACCCCGGTGCGCTGAGCACCATCCCCGTGGCCGGGCTCAGCGCCCTGCACGTGCTGCGCCGGATGGGCTCGCTGCTCGGTCGCCGTGTGCTGGTCACCGGTGCTTCCGGCGGTGTCGGCCGGTACGCCGTCCAGCTGGCCGCCCGTGCGGGCGCGCACGTCGTCGCCGTCAGCCGCGATCCCGCCCAGGCGGACGGACTACGGGCCCTGGGCGCCCACGAGGTCCACGCCGAGCCGGCCGCCGTGAAGCAGCCCGTGTCGGCCGTGCTCGACAACGTCGGCGGACAGCAACTCGTGGACGCCTTCGCCTTGTTGGCGGCCGACGGCACCCTCTTCAGCGTGGGCCGCTCCGCCGGGACCGACTCGGTGCTGACGGCCGACGCCCTGGTGGGGACGGAGGGTCGGCACGACCGGTCGATCCGCACGTTCTTCCTCTTCAGCGACCCGGCCACCGACTACTCCGCGGATCTGACCTGGCTGGCCGGAGAGATCGCCGCGGGCCGTCTCGATCCGGGCATCAGCTGGCGCGGCCCCTGGACCCGCCATTCGGAGGCGGTAGGGGCCCTGCTCGACGGCCGCCTCCGCGGCAAGGCCGTCCTCGATCTCCAGCAACCCTGACCGTCACCGTCACCGTCACCGTCACCGTCCCGGCGGCGGCACTGTGCGAAACCACTGTCCCGTGACACGTCAATCATCGGGTCCACCGCCGCAGCAGCGACGAGGTGGACATCTTCACCGGCTCCTGCGACTGACCACAGTTCGCAGGCATTCACCCGCTATTCGCACGTGTTCGTACGTATTCATGGGTGGGCGAGCGGTGCCCGGCTTGGGGGCTGGGCGCCGCTCGTTCACCGTCATCGGCTCGTCGAGCGCCCGTCGCTACCCCAAGGGCCCGCACTGTCGACAGTTGAGTGCAAATTCAATGACCTAACCCTTGAATCGTCCCTAGTGTCGACACCAGGAAGAAGGTGGTACGTAAGCCAACCCCAGCAAGGAGGTCCAAGTGACCGACAGACTCTCCGGCAAGGTCGCTCTCGTCACCGGTGCGGGCGCCGGGATCGGCCAGGGGTGCGCGCTGCTCTTCGCCGCGCAGGGCGCGACCGTCGTCGGCTGCGACATCGACCCGGCGGCGGCCGAGCGGACCCAGAAGCTCGCCGCCGAGCGGGGGTTGGGCGTCGAGGTGGTCGCGCCGCTCGACACGACCGTCCCCGACGACGCCCGGCGGTTCGCGGACGAGGCGTACGAGCGGCACGGGCGGGTGGATGCGCTGGTCACCGCCGGTGCGATCGCCCCGCGCATGGCGTCCGACGAGTCGGCCTGGGTCACCGGCGGCAACTTCCCTGTGGACGGCGGGGTATTGGCGAAGTGAGACGGGCGCCGGACCTCAACCGCGGTTCAGAAAGCCGTTGTTCGGAAAGCCGCCGTTCAAGAGGCCACCGTTCAGGAGGTTCAGGAAGCCGCCGCCCGGCGCCGGCGCGTCGGCTTCCGTCCGCGCCCGACGGCGTCCTGCTCCAACTGCTCCTCCACCGCCCGCAGCGCACGGACCGTCGCCCCGGCGATCAGCGCCGACGCCAACTCTCCGTCGCGCTCCTCGCAGGCCTGGAGCAGGCGTTCCTGGTCGTCGACGCTGTAGGCGAGACGCCCCGCACGGGTCAGGCTGAGGTGGCGCAGCATCAGGGTGCGCAGGGCGAGGGAGTCGAGGATCTGCTTCAGGGTGCTGTTGCCGACGATCTCGGTCATCCGCTCCTGGAGCTGCACATGGCTCCAGAAGTACGCGTCCACGTCACCGTCGTCGGCCAGTTTCCGCATCCGCCCGACCCGGAGCCGCAGCTCGGCCAGCTCCTCGTCGGTGGCGCGCTCGACGAGCAACCCGGCCAGCATCGAAAGGAGTTGGCGGCGCACCTGGTAGATGTCGCGGATGTCCTGGAGGGAGGGCGCGGCGACCCGGGGCCGGCGGCGGGCCTTCATCTCGACCAGGCCCTCCTGTTCGAGCACCATCAGCGCCTCGCGTACCGGCGTACGGCTGGTGTCGAACCGGCGTGACAGATCAACGCTGTTGAGGTCCTGGCCCGGTTCCAGCCGGCCCTCGATGATGCCCGACCCCACCCATTCGGCGATCTGCGCGACCAACGGCTCACGTCTGTCCCGCAGGCGCAGCAGGCGCGCGAGCACCACGGCGTGCGTGTCCTCATCCTCTTCGGCAGCCATCCGGCAATTCTCCCTGACTCAGAGCGACACACAGCAAACACGCGGTGTCGACACTATCCCACTCGCCAGCCGACATATACCCGATCTCCCGGCCTTCTGTCGACAGACAACAGTCAACCACCGGCGGCGACGGTCAGCCCGTGATCCTCCTCCACCCCGGCTCGGGCAGCGGCGAGAGCTGGCCCTACCAGCAACCGGTGTTCTCCGCCGCGGGCTTCCGGGTCATCGGCTACTCGCGGCGCGGCGCGTACGGCTCCGTGGCCGGAAGCCGCGCCGAGGCCGACACCGCCTCCGGGGACCTGAACACCCTCGCGGACCATCTCGGCCTGGAACTGGTGATCCGCTTGAGGACACACCGGCTGTACGGGACGGCACTGGACATCGACGCGTAGGACCACCCTGTCCAGGGCCTGCGTGTGCCGATCGGTCAGGACTTCGTCCGCGCAGTCGACTTGTGCCGTCGGAGGAACGCGTCGACGAGCCCGTCGGTGAATTCATGGCTGATCGGCTCGTCGGTCACCAGGACGCGGTAGTAGAGAGGGCCTACGAGCTGGTCCGTCTCGGCCGCCATGTCGAGGTCCGCAGGCAGCTGACCCCTGTCCACGGCCCGCTCCAACGGCAGGCGGTCGCGGCGGCGTTGCCCGTCGAGGTATCGGGACCGGAAGTCCTGAGCGAACACCGGATCGTGCTGCGCCTGGGCGATCAGCGCTTTGAAGACGGCGCCGGAGTCGGACTCGCTGAGGAACCACGCCAGTCGCCGCAGGTAGTCGCGCAGGTCGAGGGCGATGTCGCCGGAATCGGGAGCCGTGAGGTCCTCGGTCGCGTCCTGGAGGAAGGCGTCCATCAGGACGTCGGTCTTGCTCTTCCACCAGCGGTAGATGGTCTGCTTGGCCACACCGGCCCGCGCGGCGATGCCCTCCATCGTGACGCCGGCGAAACCCTTCTCGACGAGCAGACCGTCGGCCACCTGCAGTACCGCCAGCCTGGCCTGTTCGCTGCGTCCGTGCCGGTTGCCGTGGTGGCGCCGCGCCGATCCGCCGGTGCCGCTCGCCTCGGCGGCGTTTGTCGTAGGTGCCATTTCGCCTCCTGCCGGTCAGAGTATCGGCCCTAGAATTAACGCAACGTTGCGTCTACTCTAGCGCCCATGACACACACCAACACGCTTGCCGACCCCCGCATCGAGGCAGCCCTCAGTCGGATGTTCGAGCGCGCCGAGCAGGACGAAGTCACTGACGCGCGCGTCAGCGCACAGCTGCCCGGCGGGTTCACGCCGCTGACACCCCAGGAGCGGGCCGACGCCGTGGCGGAGGTCTACATGCCGATCTCGGCCAGGGGCGGTGAACTGCTCTACAACCTGGTCCGGGCCGTCCGCCCGGCCACGGTCGTCGAGTTCGGCATGTCCTTCGGGATCTCCACGCTGTACCTGGCCGCGGCCGTACGGGACAACGGCGCCGGACGTGTCATCACCACGGAACTCAGCAAGGACAAGATCGCCGCAACCCGCCGGACCTTCGCCGAGACCGGTCTGGACGACCTGATCACCGTGCTGGAGGGAGACGCCCGCGACACCCTCTGCGACCTCGACGCCCCCGCGGACTTCGTCCTGCTGGACGGCTGGAAAGACCTGTGCCTGCCCGTCCTGCGGCTTCTCGAGCCGCGTCTGCGGCCCGGCACACTCGTCGTCGCCGACGACGTCGACCTGGGCAGTCTGCGGCCGTACCTCGACTACGTACGCGACCCGGCGAACGGATATCAGAGCGTGACGTTCCCCGTCGAGGACGGCATGGAGATCAGCTGCCGCCTCTGAGCGCAGGCGCGGCGATGTAGCCGACGTGCCTACGTGCCTACGTGCCTACGTGCCTACGTGACTACGTGACTGACGTGCCTACGTGACTGACGTGCCTACGTGGCCGGAGCCTCGTGCGAGCAGCCGATCTGTCACGACATCACACAGCTCCTAGGCCTCCAGCTCCAAGGGCTTCCTGGGCGTCGGCACGTGAGGGGACTCAGCGGACTCCTCGGTCTCCGCGACAAGGCCGACCGGGGCCTTCCCCCGCCCCACCTGCGTCCGTACGGCCCCCATGCTCGCCACGATGACGAGGGAGATGGCGAGGGCCTCGGGGGCGGAGAGGGTCTGGTGCAGGATCAGGAAACCGGCGAGCGCGGCCACGGCGGGCTCCAGGCTCATCAGGACCGCGAAGGTGGAGGCGGGCAGGCGCCGTAGGGCAAGGAGTTCGAGGGTGTACGGCAGTACGGACGACAGCACGCCCACCGCCGCACCCAGCGCCACAGTGGTCGGGTCGAGCAGCTTCCCGCCCGACTCGACGACACCCAGGGGCAGAAACGCCACCGCGGCGACGACCATGGCGAGCGCAAGCCCGTCGGCCTGCGGGAACCGTCGTCCCGTACGGGAACTGAGGATGATGTACGCCGCCCACATGGCACCGGCGCCGAGGGCGTAGGCGACCCCTACGGGATCCAGGGTGTCGAAGCCGCCGCCGCCGAGCAGGAACACTCCGGCGAGGGCGAGCCCGGCCCAGGCGAGATTGAGCGCACGCCGGGAGGCGACGACGGACAGCACGAGCGGCCCGAGCACCTCCAGCGTGACGGCGGGCCCGAGCGGGATCCGCCCGATGGCCTGGTAGAACAGCCCGTTCATGGCGGCCATGGTGAGCCCGAACAGCAGGACCACTCCCCAGTCGCCGCGCGAGTACCCGCGCACCTTGGGCCGGCAGACCAGCATCATGATCAGGGCGGCGGCCACCAGCCGCAGTGTCACGATGCCAAAGGCCCCCGCCCGGGGCAGCAGGGTCACGGCGAGCGCCCCACCGAACTGCACGGATATCCCCCCGGACAGTACGAGCCCGACGGCCCCGAGGGTCCCCCACCCCTTGCGCGCCCCTCGATGCCGCCCCCGAGAGCCCCCGGGGGCGGGCTCGACGACAGCGGGCAGGTTGGTGGCGGGCACGACCGGTCCGGCCACGGCAACCCACGCGGGCAGACGCTCAGCACTGGGCATCTTTACAGGGCCTTCCCAGAATTTACGCGCGATCTCCGTACAACGCGATGCACTTTCCCGTCCAGAGTAATGGACCAGGAAGAGCATACGAACCTATGTACAACCGACGCGCCCCGGCCTGCACTCCGGCGCCTCCGAGCCCGGCCGACCAGACCCGCGAGCAGCGAGCAGCGCGTCAGTCGCCGGGCCCAGCCACCACACCACTCGACCCAGGCCAGTCCAACACGCTCAGCTCGGGCCACTCCTCCCGCCACCGTGCCGCCTTCGCCTGTTCCGGCCGGCTCACCGATCCGCTGCTGTCGAGCCCGACCAGTGCATCGGCCGTAGCTGCCGCGGAAGCGCGGTCAGAGGCAACTGGAACACTCAGTCGGAATCACGCTTCAGTCACTTCGACGCGCAGCGCCGTTTCTCTCCCGTCCCGCGGCCCGAACGCCTCCAGCGCCTCCGCGTCCGTCGCCCGGGCGTGCAGGTAGTGGTCGGCCCAGTCGGCGATCTCCGGGTACGCGCACTCCGCGACGAGGCGGGTGATCGCGGCCGGGATGTCGTACCGCGTCACGCGCAGGTCGGTGCCGGGGCCGAGCAGGCACCAGTGGGCGCCCGCGCGGCCGTACGGCATACCGACGCTGCCGGGGTTCACGACGAGGCGGCCGTGGGCCAGGCGGACGTACGGCATGTGGGTGTGGCCGCAGACCACCGTGCGGACCGTCTCGGGGACGTCCGCGAAGACCTCCGTCCAGCGGTCGAGGCGGGAGTCGACCAGGACGACCTCCTCGTCGTCGCGGGGAGTGGCATGGCAGAAGAGGACGTCGCCGAGTCCTCGGACGGGGAGCGTGAGGGACGTGGGCAGGGCTGCGAGGAACTCGACCTGTTCGTCCGTGAGCCGGTCGGCGGCGAACGGGGCGATCGGGTCCGGGATCGACATCCGCTTCCCTCGTCGGTACTCGACCAGCTCCCGGTCGGCGTTCCCGGCGATCCACAACACCCGGTCACCCTGCGCTTGGAGAAGGGCGAGAACCTCGGCGGGTTGGGGACCCGCAGTGATGTCCCCCGTGAGCACGATGCGCTCCGCGGCGGTCACCTCCGGCTCGGCGAGCACCGCTTCCAGGGCGGGGAGCACCCCGTGGATGTCGGAGAGGACGGCCACCCGCTTCAGCTCGGTGCTGCTCATGCTTCGTCCCCCTCCAGTCCCTCGGCCAGCACCTCCGCCAGATGCCGTCCCCGTACTCCCGCCAGCTGCTGAAGCTGCGTCCGGCACGAGAAGCCGTCCGCCAGGATCACCGTGTCGGGTGTCGCCTCCCGCACCGCCGGCAGCAGTTGTTCCTCCGCGCAGGCCACCGACACCTCGAAGTGGCCTTTCTCGAAACCGAAGTTACCCGCCAGACCGCAGCAGCCACCGCTCAGTTCGCCCGAGAGCAGAGCGGCTTGACGGAGACGACGGTCTGCTGCATCGCCCAGGACCGCATGCTGATGGCAGTGCGTCTGGCCCGTTGCCGGGCGGTCCACGCGAGGCGGGGTCC
The DNA here is from genome assembly GCF_053593675.1 of Streptomyces sp. NPDC002156. Lineage (NCBI taxonomy): Bacteria > Bacillati > Actinomycetota > Actinomycetes > Kitasatosporales > Streptomycetaceae > Streptomyces > Streptomyces sp. NPDC002156. The sequence continues at coordinate 108,437 of NZ_JBSFDA010000011.1, forward strand.
AGTCGGGGGCGTGGTGTTCCAGGGTTTCCGCGAAGGTGTGGACCGCGTCCGCGAGGCGTCGTGCTCGGGGGTCGTCGGGCAGTAGTTCCGGCAGGTCCGTGCGGAGGGCCGCCGCGCAGCTCGGTTCCAGGACCGTCACCGGGGTTCCCGTGTCCAGGATCGGTTCCATGACATCCAGCGTGCGGCGCAATACCTTGCGGGCCCGGTCCAGTTGGCCCGTCGAGACGTACGTCAGGCCGCAGCAGACCCGGGCCCCTCCAGTCGGCGGCAGGCTCACCCCCAAGCCCGCCGCCCCCAGCACCCGTACCGCCGCCCGCCCCACCGACGGCGTCAGGTGTTCCGTGAACGTGTCGGGCCAGAGCATGACCGTCGGCCCGCTCCCCCCAGTCTCACGCCCGGCCTTCCGCCTCCTCCACCACCTGCTGAACGTCTCCCCCGCCATCCCCGGGATCTCCCGCTCGGGCGCGATTCCGCCCAGCCTCTTCGCCAGTGCCGCCAACACCCCCACCCCAGCAAGGGAGTTGATCAGCCGCGCCGTGCGCGTACGTGCGACCGCTCCCAGCCACACCGGCAGCCAGCCCATCGCGTAGTGCGCCGCCGGGCGCAGTCGGCCGGACCAGTGGTGGTGGAGGAACTCCGCCTTGTACGTGGCCATGTCGACCTCGACCGGGCAGTCCGAGCGGCAGCCCTTGCAGGAGAGGCACAGGTCCAGTGCGTCGCGGACCTCCTCCGACCGCCAGTCGTCCGTGATCACCTCGCCCGCGAGCATCTCGTGCAGCAACCGTGCCCGCCCGCGCGTGGAGTGCGCCTCCTCGCCCGTCGCCCGGAAGGACGGGCACATCACGTCCGAGCCGCCTGAACCAAGTGCCGGTGTGCGGCACTTGGCCACGCCCACGCACCTGCTCACCGCCGCCGAGAAGTTCCCGCCGTCCGCCGGGTAGCCGAAGGCCACGTCCACCGGCTTGCGGGGGAGGACCGCGAAGCGGAGGTTCTCGTCCAGGCGGGCCGGGCGGACCAGCATGCCGGGGTTCAGGAGGTCGTCCGGGTCCCAGAGGGCCTTCGTGCGCTCGAAGAGGGCGATCACCTCGGGGGCGTACATCTTCGGGAGGAGTTCCGCGCGGGCCTGGCCGTCGCCGTGTTCGCCCGAGAGGGAGCCTCCGTGTGCCACCACCAGGTCCGCCAGCTCCTCCGAGAAGTGGCGGAAGCGCGCCACCCCGCCGGGCGTCAGCAGGTCGAAGTCGATGCGTACGTGGATGCAGCCGTCCCCGAAGTGGCCGTACGGCGTGCCTCGGAGGCCGTGGGCCCGGAGGAGGCTCCTGAAGTCCCGTAGGTACGCGCCCAGTCGGGGCGGTGGTACCGCGCAGTCCTCCCAGCCGGGCCAGGCCTCCGTGCCGTCCGGCATACGTGTCGCCGTGCCGCTCGCGTCCTCGCGGATGCGCCACAGGGCGCGTTGGCCGGCCGGGTCGGACATGACGAGGGCGTCCACGACGTCCGCCGCGCGCACGATCGCCTCCGCACGCGCGCGTGCCTCCGCCGGGTCCGCGCCGCCCGTCTCCACGAACAGCCAGGCGCCGCCCCGGGGGAGGTCCGTGGCGGTGCGGACCAGGTCGGCGGCCATGCCCTCGACCGTCAGCGGGCCGTACGGCAGCAGGCCCGCCGCCGCTTCCGCCGCCGCGCTCTCGTCGGCGTACGCCAGCACGGCCAGCGCACGCGCGCGCGGGGCCTCCACCAGGCGTACGACCGCCTCCGTGACGATGCCCAGGGTGCCCTCCGAGCCGCAGAACGAGCGGGCGACGTCCGCGCCCTTCTCGGGGAGCAGCGCGTCCAGCGCGTACCCGGAGATACGGCGCGGGAGGTCCGGGAAGCCCGTGCGCAGGCGGGCCAACTCGCCCTCCGCCAGCTGCCGCAGGCCCTCCGGGGCACCCGCCCAGTCCCGGCCCAGGCGGAGCCGGTCGCCCCGCGCGCGGATCACCGTCAGCTCGCGCACGCTGTCCGCGGTCGTGCCCCAGGCGACCGAGTGCGCGCCGCAGGAGTTGTTGCCGATCATGCCGCCGAGCGTGCAGCGGCCGTGGGTCGACGGGTCGGGGCCGAAACGCAGCCCGTGCGGGGCGGCGGCCTCCTGGAGGCGGTCGAGGACCAGGCCCGGCTGAACCACCGCCGTGTGTTCCTCGTGGTTGAGGGAGAGGAGTTGGTTCATGTGCCGGGTGAAGTCCAGAACCACCCCTGTGCCTGTCGCCTGGCCCGCGATCGACGTACCCCCGCCGCGCGCCACGACCGGCACGCCGTGCGCCCGGCAGACGGCCAGCGCCGCCGCCACGTCGTCCGCGTCGCGCGGGGCGACCACGCCCAGCGGGACGCGCCGGTAGTTCGACGCGTCCATGGTGGCCAGCGCCCGGGACGTGGTGTCGAAACCGACCTCGCCCCGGACGGCCCCGCGCAGTTCCGCCTCCAGCGGCCGAAGATCCGTCATGACCCCAGCATGCATCCCACCACTGACAGTGACCGTCCGGACGGCCAGGGAAACGTGCACAGTTTGTGGGAACCGAACCGGAACACCGCAAATTCGATCACTAACTCCCCTATAGTGACGGCGAGTTGAACACCATCAGTCACTTCTCGCTCACAAATCGATCGCACTGATCGCACAGGCGCCCCACAGAACCCCCAGGAACAGACCCAGGAACCGCCCCAGGAACAGACCGGGGACACACCCCAGGACCCGACCGAGGACCGCTTGATGACCGCGCCCCGACAGTCCGGCGAACGCCCCGCCTACCGCGCCCTCCTGCCCGCCCCGCTGCTCACCGCCGCACTCGCCGCGCTCGCGGTGGCCGGCGCGGTCGCCCGGGCGCCGGACGAGGTGCGCGTCCCGCTCGCCCTGGGCGGGGCCTGCGCCGCGCTGCTGCTGTGCGCGGCCGTCGCCGTGGCCGCCCGCGGCATCCACTCCACCCGGCTGCTGCGCGAACAGCTCGCGGGCGTCATCGACGACGCCGGCCGCCTGCTGCACGACCGCTCCCGCCTCACCGAGGAGCTGAACCAGGTACGGGCCGGCCTCACCGCCGACCTGGAACGGGAACGCGCGCGCGTGTCCGCCGATCTCGCCCGCGAACGCGCCCGCCTCACCGAGGCCTCCGCCCAGGAGCTCACCCGCCTCCAGCAGGAGAAGGCGTACGAGATCACCCTGCTCACCGAGGACAACGCCCGGCTGACCGAGGAGCTGCGCCGGGCCGGCCAGGAGCGCGCGGCGATCCTCGCGGCCACCGCCAACGCGGCCGGCCGTATGCAGGCGCTGGCCACGGGCACCCTCGCCGACCTGCGCGCCATGGAGGACCGGCACTCGGACGACGACGTCGTCGCCGACCTCCTCCACCTCGACCACCGCACCGCCCAGGCGGGCCGGCTCGCCGACTCGATCGCCGTCCTCTCGGGCGCCCGCTCCGGCCGCCGCTGGGCCCGCCCGATCGTCATGGAGTCGATCCTGCGCGGCGCCATGGGCCGCATCAGCGGGTACCAGCGCGTGCGCGTGCACTCCGCCAGCACCGCCGCCGTCGCCGGACACGCCGCCGAGGGTGTCATGCACGCGCTCGCCGAACTCCTCGACAACGCCGCGAACTTCTCACCGCCGACCGCCGAGGTCCACGTGTACGTGGAGGAGGTCCCCTCCGGGGTCATCGTGTCCGTCGAGGACAGCGGCCTGGTCATGAGCGAGGTACAACTGCGCCGCGCCGAACGGGCCGTCTCCGGCGACGACGGGGAGTCCGGGGACCATGGCGAACCCGGGACACGCGGGGACGGCGGGCAGCGCGGTAAGGGCAACGGGCGGAAGGGCAGGAACGCCGACGCCATCGGCCTCGGCGGCCTCACCGGGACCCGCCTCGGTCTCTCCGTCGTCGGCCGGCTGGCCCGCAAGTACGGCCTCAAGGTCTCCTTCCGCCCCTCGGCACGCGGCGGCACCGGCGTCCTGGTGCTCATCCCGCAGGACATCCTGGCCGGGGGCGCGGTGACCGCGGAGCCGTTGCCGATGCCGACACCGCCCACGCGCGCGGCACAGCCGGTACCGGAGACTCCCGCGGCCCCGGTGCCCACGCCCGGTGAACCCTGGGAGGCACGTTCCAAGGAGCAGGAGGAGGAGCAGCAGCAGGAACAGCGTCCGCGCGTGTCGTACGCCGAAGAGGCCCACCCGGAATGGCCGTACCCGGAGACGTCGTACGCGGAGGGGTCGTACCCGGAGACGTCGTACGCGGAGGGCTCCTACGCGGAGACGTCCTACGCGGAGGGGTCGTACACGGAGGCGGCGTACGCGGACAGCCCCTCCACGCCGGAGCCGTACGCGGAGCAGCCGCGCGAGGACCAGTCGTACGGGACGGACCCGTCGTACGGGACCGACGCCTCGTACGGGACCGACGCCTCGTACGGAGGAGACCAGCCGTTCGGAGACGAGGCGTACGCGGACCAGTCCCGCGCGGACCAGTCGTACGCCGCTGCCCGCGCCGCCGTCAGTGACCTGGACCCGGACCCCGTACCCACCCACGAGTCCCCCGGCCATCACGCACCGGAGCACCCGGAGAGCATCACCTCGGAGGAACCCCCCGCCGTGCTGCCGAAGCGGCGCCGGGGCCGTACCCTCGCCGAGGCCGAGCGCGCCCGGGGAGCGGCACGGGCCGACGAGTCAAGGTGGTCCGTCCCGCTCGCGCCCGACCCCGATCCCGAGGACACGCGCGCGCGGGTGGCACGTTTCGGGAGTTTCCGGCAGGCCGTGCGCGGCGCCCTGCCGGACCAGGCGGCCCTCCAGGGCAGCACGAACCCGGAGCCGGCCCCCGAACCCACGTCGACATCGTCCTCGACCTCGACATCGACCTCCGCCACCACTTTCACGAACACACCCGCACCCCCGACGGAAGCCGCACCCTCACGTCCCATCTCCCCCAGCTCCCACCCGGAAGGCGACCTCACCTGATGACCGGCACCGGCACTGGCCTCGGCCCCGGCCCGACGACCGCCGACGAGAAGCTGTCCTGGCTCATCGAGGGCCTGCTGGAGCGCACCCCGGGTGCCCGGCACGCGCTCGTGCTGTCCCGGGACGGCCTGAAGCTGTGCCGTACGCCGGAGCTGTCCGTCGACCAGGCGGACCAGCTCGCCGCGATCGCCGCCGGGATCCAGTCGCTGTCGCACGGCGCGTCCGTGGAGTTCGGGGACGGCAGCGGAGGGGTGCGTACCGCGATGACGGAGTTCTACGGAGGGGTGCTGTTCATCGTCGAGGCGGGCCAGGGCGCGCACCTCGCCGTGGTCACCGCCGAGGACGCGGACGCCGGGCTCGTCGGCCACAACATGAGCGAACTCGTCGAGCAGCTCGGGGACCACCTGCGCGCCCAGCCCCGAACAGACCAGCTTCGAACGAACCAGCCCGGAACGGACCAGCTCCGGACAGCTCAGCCCCGTACGGCATGAACCGAACAGCGGGACAGGGCAACCGCCCGGGGAGGGACGATTCTCCGGACCGCCTCTACACCCTCACCGGAGGGCGCAGCCGCTCCGCGTCCGACAGTCCGTTCGACCTGGTGACGCTGGTCGTCGCCGAGTGCGATCCGGCGCCGGGGATGCAGTCGGAGCACGCGGCGATCCTGCGGCTCACCGAGCGTCCCATGGCGGTGGTCGAGGTCGCCGCGATGCTGCGGCTGCCGGTGGGCATCACCCGGGTCCTGCTCTCCGACCTGCTCGCCGCAGGCCGCGTCAGCGCCCGCCATCCGCTCCGGACCGCCGTCACCGACCCCGACATCCTTGAGCAGGTGCTCGTTGGACTCCGAAACCTCTGACCCCGCAGCCTCTGGCTCCGCAAGCTCTGGCTCCGCGGCCCCTGACTCCACGACCGCTGACTCCACACCCCCACCCCCTGCCCTCGACGCACGTCCGCCCCTTCGCGCCTCCGCCGACAACGGGCTGAAGATCGTGGTCGTCGGCGGCTTCGGGGCCGGCAAGACGACGCTCGTCCGTTCGGTCAGCGAGATACGTCCGCTCAGTACCGAGGAGACGATGACGCGGGCCGGCGAGGCCCTCGACGACGTCAGCGCGGTGCGCGACAAGAACGCGACGACCGTCGCCTTCGACTTCGGGCGCATCACGCTCGACGCGCACAACGTGCTGTACCTGTTCGGCGCACCGGGCCAGGAACGCTTCTGGTTCCTCTGGGACCGGCTGTTCGCGGGCGCGCTCGGCGCGGTCGTCCTGGTCGACACGCGCCGCCTCGACGACTCCTGGTACGCCATCGACCGCCTCGAACAGCACGGCACCCCGTTCGTCGTGGCCCGCAACGACTTCGGCGGCCCCGACTTCGCCCCGGGGGCCATCCGCGAGGCACTCGACCTCGATCCCGACGTACCGCTGGTGAACTGCGATGCCCGCGCCCGGAGTTCGAGCAAGGGGGTCCTGATCGCCCTGGTGGAACACGCGAAACACCGCTCCCGGAGCTCACGCCCGGGCCCGCGTTCGTACGATGGTCAAGTGCCCGTACGACCAGAGGAGTTGCCCCTGTGAGCGCCCATGTCCCGCTCGACGGCCCCCGGTTCAGGAACGAACCCGGCCGGCTGTACCGGGAGATGCGGAGCGAGCACGGCCCGGTGACACCCGTGCTGCTCGACGGGGACGTACCGGCGTGGTTGGTGCTCGGCTATCGCGAGCTGCACCAAGTCACCGGCGATCCCGTGCTGTTCAGCCGGGACTCGGAGCTGTGGAACCAGTGGGAGAGGATCCCCGCGGACTGGCCGCACCTGCCGATGATCGGCCGCGGCCAGCCGTCGATCCTCTACACGGTCGGTGAACGCCACCGTGAGCGGGCCGCGATGATCGGGAGCGCGCTGGAAGGAGCTGACCCGGTCGAACTGCGGGCGTACACCGAGCAGTTCGCGGACGAGCTGATCGACTCGATCTGTGCCCGGGGCGAGGCGGACCTCGTCAGGGAGTACGCGATGCGGTTGCCCGTACGGGTCATGGCGCGGCTGTTCGGCTTCACCGACGAGGAGGCGCCGGGGCTGGTCGGCGCGGCGAACGACATGGTCGACGGGCAGGAGGCCGGGCCGGCGGGTCAGCGTCATCTGGTCATGGCGATGGGCCAGTTGCTGACGTCCCGCAGAATCCGCCCAGCCGACGACGTGGTCTCACGTCTCCTCTCCAACCCGTACGGCTTCACGGACGAGGAGATCGCCCACGATCTGATGATCATGGTCGCGGCGGGGAACGAGCCGACCGCGGGCTGGATGGGCAACTCGTTGCGGCTGATGCTCACGGACGAGCGGTTCGCGGCGTCTCTGTTCGGGGGGCGGAGCAGTGTCGCCGAGGCGATGAACGAGGTGCTGTGGGAGGACGCGCCCGTGCAGACCATGCCGGGGCGGTGGGCGTCCCGTGACACCCGCCTCGGCGGGCGGCACATCCGTACGGGCGATCTGCTTCTCCTCGGCCTCCAGGGCGCCAACTCCGACCCTCAGGTCCGTACGGACGGCTCGGCCCTCACCGGGGGCAACAACGCGCACTTCTCCTTCGGGCACGGGGAACACCGGTGCCCGTTCCCGGCGCAGGAGGTCGCGGAGGTCATCGCCCGCACCGGCATCGAGGTCGTCCTGGACCGCCTCCCGGACATCGACCTGGCGGTCCCGGCGGAGACGCTGACGCGGCGCCCGTCCCCGTGGCTACGGGGCCTCACGGAGCTGCCGGTGCGGTTCACTCCTACGCCGGCGATGGGAGTCGTACCGACGTAAGCCCCTTCTCTCGCCCCCGCCGCCCCTACCCGTCCCATCCCTGGGGGCTGCGCCCCCAGACCC